>CAZWLV010000011.1:0-18771 GCA_964634715.1 uncultured Lachnoclostridium sp.
ATTCCAGAGCAGGAGCACAGGTGCCGTTTAGTTCGATCAATTATGGTACCTGCACTTCAAAGGAAGCACGTATGGCGATCAAAAACCTTTTAAAAGTAACGGATGTGGGCCTTGGAAATGGCGAGACAGCAATCTTTCCGGTACAGATCTTTAAAGTAAAAGAAGGGATCAACTATAATCCGGGGGATCCAAACTATGATCTGTTCCGTCTGGCGATCAAAGTGTCAGCGAAACGTCTTTTCCCGAATTTCAGCTTTATCGATGCACCATTTAACCTTCCGTATTACAAAGAAGGTGATTACAATTCGGAAATTGCTTATATGGGCTGTCGTACCCGTGTAATGGGAAATCACTATGATCCGTCAAGAGAAGTAACTTGCGGACGAGGAAATTTAAGTTTTACTTCGATCAACCTTCCGAGAATTGCAATTCAGGCAAGAGATATGGAACAGTTCTATCAGAAGCTGGATCGTCGTCTGGAGCTTTGCTGCCGTCAGCTGCTGCATCGTTTTGAGATCCAGAAGAAAAAGACGGTGAAAAATTATCCATTTTTAATGGGACAGGGAATCTGGATCGATTCTGATAAACTGAATTTAAATGACAGTGTGGAAGAAGTATTAAAACACGGAACACTCAGTGTTGGATTTATCGGACTTGCAGAAACCATGGTTGCTCTTACGGGAAAACATCACGGAGAAAGTGAAGAGAGCAGACAGCTTGCATATGAGATCATTTCCCATATGAGAGAATATATGGATCGAAAATCAGAAGAAACCGGTCTGAATTTTACACTTCTTGCAACGCCGGCAGAAGGTTTGTCGGGACGTTTTGTAAGACTTGATCAGAAACGTTTTGGTAAGATCAAAGGAGTGACGGATCGGGAATATTATACAAACTCTTTCCATGTGCCGGTATATTATCCGATCAGTGCGTTTGAGAAGATCAGGATCGAAGCACCATTCCATGCACTGACCAATGCAGGACATATCAGTTATGTGGAATTAGACGGTGATACAGCAAAGAATCCGGAAGCTTTCGAGGCAGTGATCCGCTGTATGAAAGAAAGCGGTATCGGATACGGTTCAGTGAATCATCCGGTAGACAGGGATCCGGTATGCGGTTATACTGGTGTGATCGATGATGTGTGTCCTCGCTGCGGCCGCAGAGAGGGAGAAGCAGTTTCTATCGAAAAACTGAATGAACTTCGTAAAAAATATCCGGACATTCCGGTATATGATGCAAATCATTAAGCAAATGCAGAAGGAGGAATTGATCATGGCAGGTAAAGTGTTACCAAACAATGGACAGGTAGGAGAAGATGTAAAATTTGACCGTATCCGCCGTATTACAGGATATCTGGTAGGAACTACGGATCGCTTTAATAATGCAAAACGTGCCGAGGAGAGAGATCGTGTTAAACACAGCATGTCCTAAACCGCTTCGTATTGCGGGAATCGTGCAGGATTCCATTGTAGACGGACCGGGACTTCGGTATGTGATCTTTACGCAGGGCTGTCCTCATCATTGTCCGGGCTGCCATAATCCGCAGACTCATGATTTTGACGGAGGGCGGGAAGCAGATCCGGAAGAGCTTATAGAAGAGATCATGAAAAATCCGATCTTAAGCGGTGTTACATTTTCCGGCGGAGAACCTTTTTGTCAGGCAGAGGCACTTGTATTTCTGGCAGAAAAGATCAAAGAAAACGGAAAACACCTGATGATCTACACAGGATATCTTTTAGAGGAACTGAAAGAGAAAAAAGATCCGTGGATCGATCGTCTGCTGGAATTGACAGATCTTCTGGTCGATGGACCGTTTTTGATGGAACAGCGGAATCTGACACTGCCTTACAGGGGAAGTGAGAACCAGAGAGTCATTGATATGGTAAAAACGAGAAATTGCGGAAAAATCGTATTATACAGAAGTGAATACGAGGATCTCTGGTAGAGCATACCGCAGTATCCAGATGCTTGGATAATTGCGGATATAATTACAATTTCAAAAAATACATCATAAAATCTTAAGAAATGAGTCTCGTACAGAGGCTCATTTTTTAGAGTTCCTTTCATTGATTTTGACAATTCATTATGTTATAGTATCTGTGGTATTTTTTCGAAAGATGTAATATGAAAAGGAAAAATGCCAAATACACTGACAATTTAGCATTAGAATGGAGTATTTCAATGAACGAACAGGAAACAAAAAGACAATATGAATACATGGAGAAAGCCAAAGGATATGTAAAGGCGAAATCAGAAGAGCTTGGCAGACCTTTGACTTATTGTGTTACGACATTTGGCTGTCAGATGAACGCAAGAGACAGTGAAAAACTGACAGGAATCTTAGAAGAGATCGGATATGTTGCATCAGAAGATGAAAAAGCAGATTTCGTCATCTACAATACGTGTACAGTCCGTGAAAATGCCAATCTTCGTGTGTATGGAAGACTTGGTGTCCTTCATGGATATAAAAAGAAAAATCCGAATATGGTCATCGCACTGTGCGGATGTATGATGCAGGAGCCGGAAGTTGTAGAAAAATTAAAGAAAAGCTATCGTTTTGTAGATATTATCTTTGGAACACATAATATTTTCAAATTTGCAGAATTGATCGTTCGCAATTTTGAAGAAAAAGGCATGATCATCGATATCTGGAAAGATACACAGGAAATCGTAGAAGATCTTCCGGTCGAACGTAAATATTCTTTTAAATCCGGTGTGAATATCATGTTTGGCTGCAATAATTTCTGCAGTTACTGTATCGTACCGTATGTGCGAGGCCGTGAGAGAAGCCGTCAGCCGGAAGATATCATTGCAGAGATCAAAAAACTGGTAGCAGACGGTGTTGTGGAAGTTATGCTCCTTGGACAAAATGTAAACTCTTATGGAAAAAATCTGGAACATCCGATCACGTTTGCACAGCTTTTACAGGAGATTGAAAAGATTGAAGGACTGGAAAGAATCCGTTTTATGACTTCTCATCCAAAGGATCTGTCTGATGAGCTGATCGATGTGATGGCAAATTCGAAAAAAATCTGCAAACATCTTCATTTGCCGCTGCAGTCAGGAAGTTCCAGAGTTTTAAAAGTGATGAACCGTCGTTATGACAAGGAAAAATATCTTGCACTGGTTGAAAAGATCAAAAAAGCAGTTCCGGATATTGGGCTGACAACAGATATCATCGTAGGTTTTCCGGGAGAAACAGAAGAAGATTTTCAGGAAACGCTGGATGTGGTTAGAAAAGTACGTTATGACAGTGCATTTACATTTATTTATTCAAAACGTACCGGTACTCCGGCAGCAGCCATGGTAGATCAGATTTCGGAAGATGTGGTAAAAGACCGTTTTGACAGACTTTTGAAAGAAGTACAGACGATCTCGCAGGAAATGACTGCCCGTTTTGAAGGAATGGTAGAAGAAGTTCTGGTAGAGGATATCAACGATCATAATCCGGAACTGGTAACAGGCCGTATGAGCAACAATCATCTGGTACATTTTCCGGGTGATGCATCAATGATCGGCAAGATCGTGAAAGTACATTTAGATGAATGCAAAGGCTTTTATTATCTCGGAAGTCTTGCAGAAGAACGATAAAAAGAGAGGTTAAAAGATGGCACAGCAGAATCAGCTCAGTCCGATGATGCAAAAATATATGGAAACAAAGTCGGAATATCCGGATTGTATTCTTTTCTACAGACTGGGAGATTTTTATGAAATGTTTTTCGAGGATGCAGTAACGGCTTCCAGAGAGCTGGAACTGACACTGACCGGAAAACAGTGTGGTCTGGAGGAACGTGCACCGATGTGCGGTGTTCCACACCATGCAGTAGATACGTATCTGAATCGTCTGGTTTCCAAAGGATATAAAGTGGCGATCTGTGAGCAGGTAGAGGATCCAAAAACGGCAAAAGGACTGGTAAAACGTGAAGTGACCCGTGTGGTGACACCGGGAACCAATCTCAATGCCTGTGCATTAGATGAAGGAAAAAACAATTATATTATGAGCATTGTCTATATTTCCGGACACTACGGGCTTGCGATCGCAGATGTGACAACCGGCGATTTTTATACGACGGAAGTAGACAGTGACAGAAAACTTTTGGATGAGATCAGTAAATTTGCACCTTCGGAGATCGTGTGCAACGAAGCATTTTTTGTTTCGGGAGTGGATCTTGAGGATCTGCGGCACAGACTGAATATTGCCATCAGTTCTCTGGAAAGCTGGTATTTTGATGATGAAATGTGTGAAAAGACACTTTCAGAGCATTTTCATGCAGCTTCCATGGAAGGACTGGGATTAAAAGATTATCCTTGCGGAATGGTCAGTTCCGGTGCTCTTTTAAAATATCTTTTAGAGACACAGAAAACGGATCTTTCCCATATTTCTCATATTCAGGCATATACGACCGGAAAATTTATGGTCATTGACAGTTCTACCAGAAGAAATCTGGAACTGGTAGAAACGCTGCGTGAAAAAAATAAAAGAGGTTCCCTTTTATGGGTACTTGATAAAACAAAAACGGCGATGGGTGCCAGAACACTCAGAGGTTATATTGAACAGCCGCTGATCGAGAAAGAAGAGATTCTGGCACGTCAGGCAGCCATCAGAGAGCTGAATCAGAATGCGATCTCCCGTGAAGAAATCCGGGAATATTTAAATCCGGTTTACGATCTGGAACGTCTGATCGGCCGTATCATCTATAAAACAGCGAATCCGAGAGATTTTATCGCATTTAAATCTTCGTTATCCATGCTTCCTTATATCAAGAGTCTCCTTCAGGATTTTACGAGTCCGCTGTTAGGGGAAATTTGTGAGGAACTGGATCCTTTAGAAGATCTGTACCAGATCATTGATTCCGCCATTGTAGAGGAACCGCCTTTGGCGATCAGGGAAGGCGGTATCATAAAAGACGGTTATCATGAAGATGTAGATAAATTCCGTCAGGCAAAGACCGAAGGAAAAACGTGGCTGGCAGATCTGGAAACGAAGGAAAAGGAAGCGACCGGGATCAAAAATCTGAAGATCCGCTATAATAAAGTCTTTGGTTATTATCTGGAAGTGACAAATTCCTTTAAGGATATGGTGCCGGAGCATTATATCAGAAAACAGACGCTGACCAATGCAGAGCGTTATATCACTCCGGAGTTAAAAGAGCTGGAGGATATGATCCTTGGAGCAGAAGAAAAGCTGACTTCTCTGGAATATGATCTTTTCTGTGAGATCAGAGAGCATCTTGCAGGTGAAGTACTCCGTATCCAGCAGACGGCGAAAGCGGTGGCAAAACTTGACGTATTTGCATCGCTTGCTCTGGTAGCAGAAAGAAATAATTATGTATGCCCGAAGATCAATGAAAAAGGGCTGATCGATATTAAAAACGGCCGTCATCCGGTCGTAGAAAAGATGACCAGTCATGATATGTTTATCGCCAATGATACTTATCTTGACAATCATAAAAACAGGGTATCGATCATTACCGGACCGAATATGGCAGGTAAATCTACGTATATGCGTCAGACGGCACTGATCGTTTTGATGGCACAGATCGGAAGCTTTGTTCCGGCGAGCAGTGCAAATATCGGTATTACGGATCGTATCTTTACCCGTGTCGGTGCTTCAGATGACCTTGCCAGCGGACAGAGTACCTTTATGGTGGAAATGACGGAAGTGGCGAATATCTTAAGAAATGCAACCTCTGACAGCCTGATCATTTTAGATGAGATTGGTCGTGGTACAAGTACGTTTGACGGGCTCAGCATTGCATGGTCGGTGATCGAGCATGTATGCAATCCGAAAATTTTGGGAGCAAAAACATTATTTGCAACGCACTATCATGAATTGACAGAGCTGGAAGGCACTTTAGACGGAGTCAACAATTACTGTATTGCGGTAAATGAAAAGGGAGATGATATCGTTTTTCTCCGAAAGATCATCAAAGGCGGTGCAGATAAGAGTTATGGAATTCAGGTGGCAAAGCTGGCAGGAGTTCCGGAACCGGTCATTGACCGTGCGAAAGAAATCTTACAGCAGCTGATCGATAATGATATTTCTGTTAAAGCAAAAGAGATTGCAGAAGAGCTGAAAGCAAGATCAAAACAGAAAGTCCGTCAGAAGAAATATGATGAGGTGGATTTAGAACAGATGTCGTTATTTGATACGGTGAAAAATGATGATATCATTGATGAATTAAGAGACATCGATATTTCCAATCTGACTCCGATGGATGCATTAAATACGATTTACAGATTACAGAATAAGATTAAGAACCGGTGGTAAATTATGGGAATGATCACACTGTTAGATCAGGCTACGATCGATAAGATCGCGGCAGGAGAAGTTGTGGAACGTCCAAGTTCCGTTGTAAAAGAATTAGTAGAAAATGCCATTGATGCCGGAAGTACGGCAGTTACCGTAGAGATCCGGGATGGTGGAACTTCTTTTATCAGAATTTCAGATAATGGATGCGGAATTGATGCATCGGATATCAAAACGGCATTTTTGCGTCATTCCACGAGTAAGATCCGTTCGGTAGAAGATCTGCTGACGATCCATTCTCTGGGATTTCGAGGAGAAGCGTTATCCAGTATTTCCGCAGTTTCTATGGTGGAACTTTTGACGAAAACAAAAGATGCTGTCTGTGGGATCCGGTATGTGATCGAAGGCGGTATGGAAAAAACGATCGAAGATGCTGCGTCTCCTGATGGAACAACCTTTTTCGTGAGAAATCTGTTTTATAATACGCCTGCGAGAAAGAAATTTTTGAAATCTCCTATGACAGAGGCGGGATATATTCACGAACTGATGATCCGTCTGGCATTATCACATCCGGAAGTTTCTTTTAAGTTTATCAACAATGGACAGACGAAACTGCATTCTTCCGGAAATGATAAACTCAAAGATGTGATCTATCAGGTTTACGGACGTGATATTTCCAATAATCTGGTAGAAATTGATACAGAAGAACATGGGATCAGGATCAGAGGTTATATCGGGAAACCGGGAGTTTTCAGAGGAAACCGTAATTTTGAAACTTATTTTGTCAATGGAAGATATATTAAAAGTTCGATCATTGCCAAGGGGATCGAAGATGCTTATAAAGGCTATCTGATGCAGCATCAGTATCCGTTCTGTGTGCTGCAGTTTGAGATGGACGGAAGTACGCTGGATGTGAATGTCCATCCGACGAAGATGGAACTTCGATTTTCAAATCAGCAGGCATTGTATGATTTTGTGTTCAGAAGTGTCAGAGAAGGACTTGACCGGAAAGAATATATTCCACAGGTGACGGTGGATGAACCAAAATCTGTGGCAGATGCAAAAAAGACAGCGAAGAAAACAGAGCCGGCAGATGCGAAACCAAAACAACCGGTTGTAAAAGAATACAGAAAACTTCCGGAGAAACAGCCGGAAGAAAGTAAACGCAGGGAGATTTTAGAAAAATCTGAACTAAAACAACCGGAACCACCGTTAGAGACGAAGAAACAGGAAACAAAAACGACTCCTGCGGAACGGAATCTGGATTATTTTCTGGCTCAGATGCGGGAAAGAGTCAAAGCAGAGCATGCCATGCGGGAAAATCGTAGTCCGTATCAGACGAAATATCCGCAGAGAGAGACCACGCAGATGCCAAAAGAAGAAACTGCGGAACCTCAAAAAGAGCTGAAAGCTGCCAAAGATATACAGCCGGAGAATGTTGTGGAAAAAGAGCCGCAGCAGATGGAGCTTTTTGACAAAAAACTGTTGGCAGAAGAAAATATCAAAGAGCATAAGATCATAGGTCAGTTATTTGATACGTACTGGCTGGTAGAATTTGATGAAAAGCTCTTTATCATTGACCAGCATGCGGCACATGAAAAAGTTCTATATGAAAAAACATTAAAAGAACTGAAAAATAAAGAACATACTTCGCAGATGCTGAGTCCTCCGATCGTGCTTTCCCTTTCGATGCAGGAAGAGGTGCTTTTGAAAAAGCATATGCAGTATTTTACGGATCTTGGATATGAGATCGAGCATTTTGGCGGTATGGAATATCAGATCTGTGCTGTGCCGGGAAATTTATATAATATTAATAAAAAAGAACTGTTCATTGAAATTTTAGATGGTCTTGGGGAATTGTCCGGTCGTTTAAGTCCGGATCTGATCCTTGAAAAGATCGCTTCCATGTCCTGTAAAGCGGCAGTGAAGGGAAATATGAAGCTTTCCCGTATGGAGATCGAAAGTCTGATCAAAGATCTTTTGAAACTGGAGAATCCGTATCAGTGTCCCCACGGAAGACCGACCATTATTTCAATGAGTAAATATGAACTGGAAAAGAAATTTAAGAGAATTGTATGATGAAGAAACCTTTAATTGTCTTAACAGGTCCTACCGCAGTAGGAAAAACAAAATTGTCCATCGCCCTTGCAAAAGCAGTGGGAGGTGAGATCATTTCGGCAGATTCCATGCAGGTTTATAAAACGATGGATATCGGTTCGGCAAAGATCCGGCCGGAAGAGATGGACGGTGTACCGCATTATCTGGTGGATGTGCTGGATCCGTCAGAAGAATTTCATATCGTAAAATTCCAGCAGATGGCAAAAGAAGCTATGGAAAAAATTTATGCAAACGGTCATATCCCGATTCTGGTAGGCGGTACCGGATTTTATATTCAGGCGATCGTAAAAGACATTGATTTTACGAAAAATGAAGAAAATACGGAGATTCGTACCAAATGGGAGCAGTTTGCCAAAGAATATGGCGCAGAGGCTTTGCATGAAGAACTGGAAAAGATCGATCCAAAATCTGCACAGACGATTCCGGCAGGAAATGTAAAGCGTGTGGTACGAGCCTTGGAATTTTACGAACTTTCCGGAAGTCCGATCTCAGAACATAATGAAGAGCAAAAGGCAAAGGAATCCCCATATTGTTTTGCTTACTTTGTATTGAATGACCACAGAGAGCTTCTTTATGAGCGAATCGAAAAGCGGATTGATGAAATGCTGGAAGAAGGGCTTGTAGAGGAAGTAAAGGGATTAAAGGAACGAGGTTTTACAAAGGATATGGTTTCCATGCAGGGATTAGGGTATAAAGAAATTTTAGATTATCTTGATGGAAATCTTACGCTGGAAGAAGCCGTTTATATATTAAAACGTGATACAAGGCATTTTGCAAAGCGTCAGCTGACGTGGTTTCGGAGGGAACCGGAAGTATCGTGGATCCATAAATATGAATATGGATATGATGATGTGAAAATACTGAATGCCATGACAGACATTCTGAAAGATAAAGGAATCATAGGTGAATAAAATGGAAATAAAAAACATGTATGAAAATATGGGGATCTCAAATGCTGTTTATGCGTTTGGGACAGAAATCCTGAATGGATTAAAAGAACGGTTTGAAGAGATTGACCGGGTAGCAGAATTTAACCAGATGAAAGTGTTAAATGCGATGCAGAAGTGTAAGGTCAGTGATATTCATTTTGCTGCAACGACAGGATACGGCTACAATGATCTTGGCCGTGATACGCTGGAAGAAGTTTATGCAAACGTGTTCCATACAGAAGACGCACTGGTTCGTCCGCAGCTGGTAAGCGGTACTCATGCACTGGCAGTTGCATTATCTTCTCAGCTTCGTCCGGGAGATGAACTGTTATCGCCGGTAGGAAAACCGTATGATACATTGGAAGAAGTGATCGGTATCAGAGAATCCGTAGGTTCTCTTGCAGAATACGGCATTACTTACCGTCAGGTGGATCTTTTGGAAGATGGATCTTTTGACTGGGAAAATATCAGAAAAGCCATCAATGAAAAAACAAAGATGGTAACGATCCAGCGTTCTAAAGGCTATCAGACACGCCCTACGTTATCGGTATCAAAAATCGGAGAACTGATCCGTTTTGTAAAAGAGATCAAGCCGGATGTGATCTGCATGGTTGATAACTGCTACGGAGAATTTATCGAAACGATAGAGCCTACAGATGTGGGTGCTGATATGTGTGTAGGTTCCCTGATCAAAAATCCAGGCGGTGGTCTTGCACCGATCGGCGGTTATATTGCAGGGAAAAAAGAATGCATCGAACGAGCAGCGGCACGTTTAACATCACCGGGACTTGGAAAAGAAGTCGGAGCGTCTCTTGGCGTGATCAGCAGTTTTTATCAGGGATTTTTCCTTGCACCGACCGTTGCAGCCAGTGCATTAAAGGGTGCGATCTTTGCGGCAAATGTATATGAAAAACTGGGATTTGCAGTCGTTCCAAACAGTACGGAAAGCAGACATGATATTATTCAGGCGATCACTTTCGGAACACCGGAAGGTGTCATCGAATTTTGTAAAGGAATTCAGGCAGCGGCACCGGTAGACAGCTTTGTTGTGCCGGAACCGGAAGCAATGCCGGGATATGACAGCCCGGTTATCATGGCAGCTGGTGCTTTTGTACAGGGTTCCAGTATCGAATTAAGTGCTGATGCACCGATCAAACCTCCGTATGCTGTTTATTTTCAGGGCGGTCTGACATGGAATCATGCGAAGTTCGGTATTCTGATGTCACTGCAGAAACTGGTAGATGCCAAGATCGTGAACTTATGATGCGGGTACTTATCATCGGCGGTGGTGCTTCCGGACTGATGGCAGCGATCATGGCAGCCAGAGGCGGTGCAAAGGTGACTGTTTTGGAACATCAGAAACAGCCGGGAAAAAAGATTCTTGTAACCGGAAACGGCAGATGTAATTTTACGAATACCGATCAGGAACTGTGTCATTATCACAGTGAAGAACCGCTGCACATGGCAGTGAGTCTGGAACAGTTTAGCTGTCAGGATACGGTACGTTTCTTTAAGGATCTTGGTATTTTTTCTAAAAACAGAAATGGATATCTTTATCCGCATTCGGATTCGGCCAGTGCGGTATTGGAAGTGCTCCGTATGGAATGTGAACATCTGAAAGTAAAAATCGCATGTCAGGTCGAAGTGGACTCGATCATTAAGAAAGATGGGATTTTTCAGGTAAATACGCCGGGCTGGACTTATGAAGCAGAAAAAGTGATCCTTGCTGCAGGTTCTAAGGCGGCACCTGCAACAGGATCTGACGGAAGCGGTTATACACTGGCAAAAAGTCTGGGACATACGGTGATCGAGCCGTATCCGGCACTGGTACAGTTACTGTCAAAAGAAAAATGTTTAAATCAGCTTGCCGGGATCAGGATCGATGCAGAAGCAGTTCTGCTTACAGAAGGAAAAAAAGTTTGTGCGAACCGAGGAGAGGTTCAGCTGAATGCAAAAAATGTTTCCGGTATTCCGATCTTTCAGATCAGCGGAGAAGCTGCAAAAGCATTAAACTGCAAAAAAAGCTGTGAGATCATGTTGGATTTTCTTCCGGATTTTACGATGGAAATGCTGGAGAGATTTTTCGAACAGCGGATCCAGACCGGAGGATATAAGACAGCCGTTTCATTTTTAACAGGGCTGTTTCCGAAAAAATTAAGTGAAGTGCTTTGTGAAAAATGCGGAATTTCCGCAAAACTTCATGCAGGAGATTTTACAAAAGAGCAGATTCAAAATCTGTGCAAAATTACGAAACAATTTAAGATTAAAATATATGGAACCAATGGATTTGAACATGCACAGTGCTGTGGCGGCGGCGTTTCTCTAAAAGAGATCGATCCTCTTACCATGGAGTCATTAAAAGTATCCGGTCTTTATCTTTGCGGAGAAATTTTAGATGTATATGGAGACTGCGGCGGATATAATCTTCAGTGGGCATGGACCAGCGGTTACCTTGCAGGAAGTGCAGTCAATGATTAAGATTACACAATTAAAATTAAATATAGAACATAAAGAGGAAGATCTGAAGAAAAAAGTCTGCAAAATGTTACAGATTTCTCCTTCAAAGATCTATGAGATAGAAATATTAAAAAGGTCTCTGGATGCAAGAAAAAAGCCGCTGATGTATAATTATCAGCTGGCAGTTTTTGCAGAGAATGAAGAAAAAATTGTAAAAAAATTAAAAAATAAAGATATCGTACTCGGAACTATTCCAAAATACCGTTTTCCGAAAAGCGGTATGGAAGAATTAAAACTTGCACCGGTGATCATCGGTGCAGGACCGGCAGGACTTTTCTGTACTTATATGCTTGCAAAAGCAGGATTTCAGCCAATCTTATTAGAGCGTGGTGAAGCAGTTGAAGAACGTCAGAAAAAAGTGGATCATTTCTGGGAAACCGGTGAACTGGATACGAATTCGAACGTACAGTTTGGCGAAGGCGGAGCAGGAACATTTTCTGATGGAAAACTCAATACACTTGTCAAAGATCCTCATGGAAGAGGCAGGTTTGTACTGAAAACGTTTGTGAAATTTGGAGCTGAAAATGATATTTTATATGAAAGTAAACCACATATCGGTACAGATATCCTGATCAATGTTGTCCGTAATATGAGAAATGAGATCATAGCTTTAGGCGGACAGATCCATTTTAACAGTCAGGTGACAGATCTTCAGATCACAGACGGACAGATCACAGCTCTTCAGGTAAATGAAGAACAGTGGATCCGTACAGAAACGGCAGTTTTTGCCATTGGACATAGTGCAAGAGATACGTTTCAGATGCTCTATGATCATAAGATCCCTATGAGGGCAAAGCCTTTTGCCGTAGGGGTACGTATGGAACATCCGCAGACGATGATCAATGAAAATCAGTACGGGGCAGATCATCCGGAAAGTCTTCCGGCAGCAGCTTATAAACTGACGAGACGGGTTTCGGAAGATCGGGGAGTTTATTCTTTCTGTATGTGTCCGGGTGGATATGTAGTCAATGCATCTTCTGAAAAAGAGATGACGGCAGTCAATGGTATGAGTTATCATGCACGTGCAGGAGAAAACGCAAACAGTGCCATGATCATTTCGGTACGTCCGGAAGATTTTGGCAGCGATGATGCACTGGCCGGCGTGGAATTTCAAAGAAAACTGGAAAGAGCAGCATACAGGGAAGGTCATGGTAAAATCCCGGTGCAGCTGTTTGGAGATTTTTGTAAAGATCAGCTTAGCAGCTCTTTGGGAGAGATCCGCCCGAATACGAAAGGACAATGGTGCTTTGGAAATGTACGTCATATTTTTCCGGAATCTCTGGCAGCAGGACTGGAAGAAGGAATCAAAAGCTGTGAGCAGCTGATTCCGGGATTTGCAAGAGAAGATGCACTTGTTCTGGGAGTAGAAAGCAGAACTTCGTCACCGGTTCGGATCGAAAGAAATAACGAAGGACTGGAAAGTGAGATCAAAGGATTTTATCCTTGCGGAGAAGGTGCCGGTTATGCAGGCGGCATTATGTCTGCTGCCATGGACGGAATAAAAGTTGCAGAAGCAATTGCATTGAAATTTAAACCGTGTTATGATGAAATCAATATTATGTAAATGATATTTTGTTTACATAAAATAATTATGTAACTCGGAGGAATTATGCGAGGAACAGGAAAAAATTACTGGGCATTGTTTTTATTGATTCTGGCAGGAATCGTACTGGGCAGTTTTATCGCAATGCTTACAGAAGGAGTTTCGGGACTGAGCTGGCTAAGTTTTGGTCAGACGTTTGGTTTTGAAAATCCGATCGTGCTGAATCTTGGGGTGATCGTTTTGACATTCGGACTGAGTATCAAGATCACGATCGCCAGTATTATAGGGATCATTGCGGCAGCGATCATCTACCATTTTATTTAAAAGTACTGGATTTTAATGCAGGAAACAAATTTTATCAATGATGGGGAGCACACGGAAAGGACTTTATGGATCATACTTCCGTGACAATGAAACATCTTCCGCCGCAGATGCAGCCATATGAAAAATGCATTTCTTATGGAGCGGAATTTTTAACAGATGCAGAGCTGATCGCCTGTATCCTTCGTTCCGGTAACAAAGAATATACTTCTGTGGCACTTGCGGAGAGACTTTTGAATCTTCGAAAGGGAAAAGAAGGACTGGGAGGACTTTGCAGCCTGTCTTTTAAGGAGCTGACTGAAGTTCCGGGGATCGGCAGAGTCAAAGCACTTCAGATTCAGTGTGTGTTTGAGCTTGCAAGACGCATGAGCCGTTCAGATGCTTCGAAAACACTGAATTTTTCCGAACCGGAAAGCATTGCCCGGTATTATATGGAAGATTACAGGCACCGGGAACAGGAGCATCTGCTCTTGCTTCTTCTGGACAATAAAAATAACCTTCTTGGAGAAAAGATCATGTTTACCGGTACGGTAAATTCCAGTATCGTTTCCCCGAGAGAAATTTATCTGGAAGCTTTCAAATATCATGCAGTTGGGATCATCTTGCTGCATAATCATCCGAGCGGAGATCCGACTCCCAGCGATGCCGACCGGAGAATTACCAAAAAGATACAGGAAGCAGGAAGATTTCTTGATATTCCGCTTCTGGATCATATCGTGATCGGTGATCGGAAATATGTAAGTTTTTGTGAGCAGGGATATTTGTAGAAAGGAAAAATACGATGGGAAATTTAAGTTTTGGGATTGATCTTGGTTCCAACAACCTGAAAGTATATTGTAAAGAAGGAGACCATATTCTTCAGGAAAAAAATATGGTTGCCATTGAAAATAAAAAGAAAATGATCGCGTACGGTGACGAAGCATACGCAATGTATGAGAAGGCACCGGCGAGCATTGAAGTTTCTTATCCGATGTCTTATGGAAATATCGGAAGTATTAATCATTTGGAAGAATTTATCAGAACTTTTTTGGAAAAGACTACAAAGGGAGCTTTAAAAGGGGCTGAATATGTGCTGGCTCTTCCGACGGATGTACAGGATCGTGTCTTTACGACACTGATTCAGGATGCAGGTCTGAAAGCAAAGAGCATCCAGATGATCGATATGCCGGTAGCAGCAGGTCTGGGGCTTGGGATCAATGTAAAAGAAGCACAGGGCGTACTGGTAGTTGATGTCGGAGCAGATACAACAGAAGTTTCAATCCTCTCTTTAGGTGGGATCGTTATGAGCCGTCTGATCAAAGTTGGAGGAAACCAGATTGATGAAGCGATCATTTCTGCGATCAGAAGAGAACATAACTATTTCATCGGAAGCAAGACCGCAGAACAGGTGAAAAAGCAGCTGGCATATGCTGTGATCCCGGATAACGCCAAAGAAGAAAAAATGAATATCTGCGGAAGAAACATGGTACTGGGACTTCCGGCACTTTTAGAGATCGATGCACAGTTTGTATCAGAAGCGATCAAAGATGTATTAAAACAGATCATGGATACTGTAAAAGTCGTTCTTGAGAGAACTCCGCCGGAACTTGGTGTAGATATGATCCAGAACGGGATTTATCTCACAGGCGGTGCTTCACAGCTGAAAAATCTTGATCTGATGATCCATAATGCGACCGGGATCAAAGTTGCAAAAGACGAAGATCCGGAACAGTGTGTAGTCAGAGGTCTGGCAAGAGTACTCAATGAAAAAGAATTCCGTTCCCTGACATTTACAACGAAGGAACAGGAATATCACTAAAATCCGTTTTGATTAAGGAGCCGTGGAATGAGAAGAAGAAAGAAAAATTCTATTCCAAGTAAATATATTTTGACAGGGATCGCTGCGGTCTGCGTGGGAATGATGCTGTTATCTTATGTCAGTGGATTTCAGGGCGGTGTATTAAATACTGTCAGCGGTTATCTGTTTGTGCCGATTCAAAAAGGGATCAATTATGTAGGATGGTATTTAAGTGACCGTACAGACAATCTTCAGGATCTGCGGGATGTGATGGCAGAAAGAGATGCACTGCAGGAACAGGTGGATCAGCTGACGATTGAGAATGGACAGCTGATGCAGGATAAGTATGAATTAGAAGATTTAAGGGAACTTTATGAATTAGATCGTTCTTATTCAGATTACTCAAAGGTAGCTGCGAAGGTGATCGGAAAGGATTCCGGCAACTGGTTTCACAGTTTTATCATCGACAAAGGAACGAATGACGGTATTCAGGTAGACATGAATGTCATCTCCGGCAGCGGTCTTGTAGGGATCGTAACCAAAACAGGGGCTGACTGGGCACAGGTACGTGCGATCATTGATGATACCAGCAATGTCAGTGCCATGATCCTGACTACGGCAGATAATTGTATGGTCAGCGGCGATCTTCAGCTTATGTCAGAAGGTGTGATCGCTATTTCACAGCTAAAAGACAGCGATGATGAAGTGACATCAGGAGCAAAAGTCGTGACTTCTCAGGTCAGTGACAAATACCATGCCGGTCTTTTGATCGGATATGTACAGGAAGTCCATATGGATGCCAATAATCTTACAAAGTCCGGAACACTGACTCCGGCGGTAGATTTTGAACATTTAAGATCCGTACTGGTGATCACTGATGAAAAACGTCAGATCGACACGAATGCAGTTTCTGATGATACAGAACCGGAAGAAGATACGAATACGGATGATCCGGCCACAGATACGACGGAGGATAATCAATGATCAGAAAAAGAACAGGTATGCTGATTGCAGTCATCTTTTGTTTTATCTTACAGAATACGATTCTGAAATATCTGTCCTTTGGACTCATATCGCCAAATCTGCTGCTGGTGCTTACGGCATCGATCGGATTTATCGGCGGCAGAAAAGAAGGAATGTTTATTGGATTCTTTTGCGGTCTGTTTACAGATGTTTTTTATGGACAGCTTTTTGGATATTATACACTTTTGTATACACTGATCGGGTATGCAAATGGCTTTTTTCATGCAGTATTCTATGATATGGATATCAAGCAGCCGATGATCCTGATCGCAGTCAGTGATCTGGTCTATGGTCTGATCCAGTATTTTTTTCAATTTCTGCTGCGTGGAAAATTTGACTTTCAATTTTATTTTATCAACATTATCCTTCCGGAATTCTTATACACGATCGTATTGATTTTATTATTTTATCGTGGAATCATAAAGCTTTATGAACGTTTGGATAAACTTGACAATACAGGGAGCGTAGACGAGATTGTTTGATGATTTTAAAGAATGGTTGTTTAATTTTATAAAATCGAGAAATTTTGTTCTGACACTGATCCTTTGCGGCTGTTTTTTTATACTGCTTTATCGGGTATTTTATCTGCAGATCGTAAAGGGAGCAGAATATCAGGAAACATTTTCTCTGAAACTTGAAAGAGAGGTTACGACTGCAAGCACCCGTGGAAGTATTTTTGACAGAAATGGAAATGTGCTGGCATACAGTGAGCTTTCTTATTCTGTTGCAATAGAAGACAATGGAACTTATGAAACGACAAAAGAAAAACAGCATAGTGTCAATGATACGATCTATCGTCTGATCCGGATGATCGAAAAAAATGGTGATGAAGTGATCAGTGATTTTGGCATTGTCTATGAAAATGGAAGTTACCGTTTTGTGAATGACGGAACACGTCTGCTCAGATTTAAGGCAGATGTTTATGGTAAGACGAAAATTACAGATCTGAAAACCGAAGAAGAGCTTGCGACTGCTGATGAAGTCATGGATTATCTGTGCGGCGAGAAAAAATATCGGATCGATGACGGAGAATATAATGAAGTTGATCGTCTGAAAATTTTAAATGTCAGATATGCCATGAGTTCTAATAACTATAAGCGTTACGTGAAAACAACGGTTGCCAGCAATGTTTCAGAAAAAACGGTTGCGGCAGTTATGGAAAACAGCGAAGATCTTCAGGGAGTATCGATCGAAGAAGAATCTGTACGTGTTTATCCGGATGCAGAGTATTTTGCATCATTGATCGGCTGGATCGGAAAAGCATCAGAAGAAGAAATCGACAGTTTTAATGAAGAACTGGGCGAAGAAAAGTATCAGTTAAATGATGTTGTAGGTAAATCCGGTATTGAACAATATATGGAATTAGAACTTCAGGGAACGAAAGGATATCAGGTTCTGGAAGTAAATAACGTGGGAAATATCCTGAAAGTAGTTTCTCAGAAAGATTCCGTTTCGGGAAATGATGTGACACTGACCATTGATAAAGATCTGCAGATTGCATGTTATCATATTCTGGAACAGAAACTGGCAGGTATATTATTGGATAAAATTACCAATACTAAGATCTATACATCTACCGGAAGAGCAAAAGATATTACTATTCCGATCTATGATGTATATTATGCATGTTTTGATAATCATATCATTGATATATCGCATTTTACGGAAGATGATGCAACGGATCTGGAGAAGAGTGTTTATTCCAGATTTGAAAAGAAGCTGGATTCGGTCATTGCAGCTCTTAGGACAGAATTAAATAATGATCAGGCAAAAGCCTACAAAGATCTTTCGCTGGAATATAAGAATTATATGAGTTATATTGTCAGCTCAGACTGTCTGTTAGGAGAAAATGATATTTTAGATCCGGATTCTTCTGATCCGATGTATACTGCATGGCATAAAGAGGAAAGCATCAGTCTGAAGGAATATCTGGAATATGCGATTTCCATGAACTGGATCAACGTATCTAAGATTGCACCGGATACGCCATATCTGGATTCAGAAGAAATTTATCAGGCATTGATCGATTATATTGCAGAAGAATTAAAACAGGACAGCAAATTTGGAGAAATGCTTTACCGGTTTATGCTTTTGGAAGATTCGATTTCCGGAAGAGAAACTGCAATGCTTTTGTATGATCAGGGTGTGCTGGAGGCATCAGAAGATACAGATTATCAGAAATTGGTTTCAGGTGCCATGTCAGCGTATGACTTTTTTATAACAAAGATCAGAAATTTAGAGATCACACCGGGAATGCTTGCATTAGAGCCTTGCAGCGGCGGAATTGTAG
>CAZWLV010000012.1:0-11311 GCA_964634715.1 uncultured Lachnoclostridium sp.
CCCACGTTTCATCTTCATGGGTTTTAAGAAATTGTTTTGCTTTGATTCTATCATAGCAAGGAAGTTAAAACTTGTAAATATTTTTTTATCCAACTATGAGAAATTGAGAAATATGCTGCTCACGTAATAGAGGGGACTGTTTCCAGCCCCCTCGTATCTACGTTATGCACTTATAAAATTAATAAAGTTGTTAACTTACCACCACTTTTAAGCAGTAAGCTGTTTATTTTGTTTCTGCAAATCCGAAGACTGCTTCCACTGTTTTTTCTGAAACTGCACCGGTTCCGCCAAGTACATATCCGGAAACAATTTCATTTTTCTGTACGTAATCGGCTGCGGCTGTTTCACTGCCTTCTTTTGTCAGAAGTAATGGTGCATTTAATGCTGCGGCCAGAGGTCCTCCGCATAATCCGTCAGGGAAATTTTTTCCATATGCCAGTACTGCCATATCCGGAGCATCGAAAAATTCTTCTGCGACTGCTACCGACGTTTCATATCTTCCTTTGCCGGAAAGACGTTTGACTTCCATGCCGGAATCGGTCAGCTCTTTTTCTATTTCCGCACTGACAGCACCGGTTCCGCCGATGATCCGGATCTTGCCGGAACGGAAACTTTCGATGATCGCTGTTTGTTCTTCATTCAGAGCAGTTCCCGGTTTTAACAAAAGGATCGGTCGTGCTGTGGCAGAAGCGGATAAACTGTCGGCAAAATCTTTTCCGGTGGCGATCAGAAGGGTATCCTGTCCATGGATTCCGGCTTCTGTAAGGATCTTTAAGTTCGTTTCATATCGTGTAGAACCGGATAATCGACAGATTTCATATCCTTCAATAGCTTCAACTTCTTTTGGAACAGCTTTATATCCTCCAAGAATATAAAGAACAGCTCCTTCTTTTACATTTTCTTTAATGTAGGTATGTAACTGTGCAATGTTTTCCGGTTTTCCGTTCGTTAAAAGGATCGGTGCGTTTTTGACAGATGCCAGATAACTTCCGGAAAGGGCATCTGCCGCATTTGTTCCGGTTGCAATGATCACTGTTTCAAACTTGTCTACTCCAAGAACTTCTTTTAATTCATCTGCGACTGCCAATCCTGTTGCATAACGGTCTTTTCCGAAAAGACGATCGATCGCTGATTCCGGAACGGGATCTTCTCCGATGCTCAAACGAATCATTGCCATTGGTGCGGTATATTCCACACCGATCTCACCGTCACGATCCTGATACATCACATGTTCAAAGGTAATGGAAAATTCCGTGTCTTCTGCGGTCAAAGGTTCTTTCGAGTAACTTACATAATCCGTAATATCCCTTGTCATTCCATTGCGGTAGGTTGCGGTCACTTCCATGCCGTCAGGACAAAATACATCTCCGATCTGATAAGATGTCTTTTTCGGCTGTTTTGTGATCTCGATCGTTTCGATCACGGAACCGACTGCCATCATATAATTTGAATCATTTCTAAAGTACATCGTGCCGTATTCATCCACGACCGGACTGCAGATGGCATATTCTGACTGTGCATCCGCCGGTGTGAACAGTACATACCCGGTATCCATGATGGCTTCCCCGGATGCTGTCTGATAAGTTTCTTTTGTAATGTCTTTTAATTCTGTCTGTCCCGGTCTGTCAGAAAATGCACGGAGTTTTCCCGGTTTATAATTATCAAAGAAATAAACGTAAACCTCTCCGTTTCCTTCATCATAAGCAGTCGTTAAGATCCCGCTGGTCTGTGGGTAGCCTTTGGTCGGTACCTGATAAGCGATGTTCATCGTTTCAAGATCGATCACGGAAATATTGTGGCCGCTGTAAGCCGTAAACTGTGCAGATCCACTGACTCCGACGTAAGCTCTTCCGTTATAAACAGTCGGCGTAGAGGTACTCATCGACCGCTGGGAAGTACCATTTTCAAGGTAAACCCATTTTAAGGAATCATGATCGATGATCCCTTCTTCGGAAGCCGAAACTCTGTAAAGATAGCCGCCCTTGGAAGTAAAATAATAATCTTTCGTTCCGTCTGCATCATAGGTGATGGAGGAGCGGATATCTCCGGTATGCGG
Organism: uncultured Lachnoclostridium sp.; assembly: GCA_964634715.1. GTDB lineage: Bacteria > Bacillota > Clostridia > Lachnospirales > Lachnospiraceae > HGM12587. The sequence continues at coordinate 2,057 of CAZWLV010000012.1, forward strand.
CATGGTCAGATCATCAAAGACTTCTCCTGTCTTCGGATCTAAAGAAAGCAGGTGGGCATATCCGATGTCATATCCGTTTTCACCGTCATCGGTACCGATCAGCATGAATTCATCGGTGATATAAGCACCTGACCAGTAAAATCCGCCTTTTTGCTGATAGATCCATGAAGCAAGTTTTGATTCATAATGGTCTGACGGATCTTCGTCTGTGACGGAAATACATACAAAGTTGGCATTTTTTGATTCACTGATCCAAAAACCGGTATAGACATATCCGTCTTTGTAAGTGATCGGTGAGTTTGGCTGACCGCCCAGTGTATCCTGATAAACCCATAAAGATTCCAGTGTATCTGCATTAAACGCCTGTACACTGCCGTTGCTTAGCCCTACAAAGACCATGCCTTCTCCGTAAGTCATTCCCTGAATGGCAAAGGAGGATTTTGCGATCAAAGTGTCTTCGCTGACGGCATCAATGTTTCCTGTTACCGTATTGATCTTAAAAATGTGGCTGTTGTCATAAGTATATAAATAGTCATCTACAAGGATCGGGTGACCGCAGTAACCGTCAAAGCCGTCGATGATGTCATCTGTATCATCACTGTCTCTTCCGGTTGCCCAGTAAAGAACGGCATCCTCTGCTTTTGTCGGAAGTTTTTCGTCAAGAACCGTGTTATTATTCGGGTCACGGAAGGTTGGCCATGCGGAATCCAGTTCTTTTAACGTATCATTTTTTTCTGCTTCTGTTAAAAAGATCGTTACTTTTTTCGATTCTGCGGAAGCATCCGGCTGAAAATCCGTGACGGTTTTTCCTACATAACCGTATGCAGTGACCGTATAGCTGTATTTAAATCCCGGCATTAAGGAAAAGGTTCCTGTTTCATCAGGATAGATCCTGCTGCCGTCTGTCTGATCTACCACATAAACCAGTGCGTCTTTTGGAGATACCTGAAATTTCACACGGATCTGTTCTTTTTGGATCACATGCAGCTGATAGGTACGGGACATTGCCTGTTCATTTTCATTGCATACCTGAATCAGAATGTCTGTTTTTCCGTCTTTTCCATTCAGTTTCACGGCACTATCGGATAATTCGTCATAACGTTTGTCATTGACCAGTGCATAATAACCGGAATCGTCTTTGTTATAAAAACTGCCGTTCAAAGAAAGAGCAGTTGTTTCTGTCGGAACATAAAGGTAATATTCCAAGCGATCTCTGTCAAAGGCGATCATAGATGAATCCGCATCAAACAGGAGACATTCTCCTGCTTCTGTAGAAACGGTCAGTTCCGTAAGGGATAACAGCCTGTTCAGATACAGGGTAATATCCTGATAATAAATGCAGGAATCGTCTGTTTTTGAAGCTCTGAGCGTGATCGTCTGTCCGGTACTTCCCTGAAGGTATACTTTATTAAGTGTCGTTGCCGCCTGTTCCGGATCTACAGTTTTGCTGACAGCAGTTTCATAAAAACGTCTGCTTCCGTCTTTGGAAGGAGTTCCATAATATCTTGCGGTCAGTTCATAATCATTGTCCGGCGTTGCCTGCAGATAGGCATTTCCGCTTAAAGCATCAGATGCATAATACGTATACTCAAATACAGAAGAAGAAATCTCCTGATCCGGAAGGATTTCTGTTCGCTGTTTGATATTTCCGATGTTATAAAAGCAAAGATCCGTAAAAGCGGATTCCTTTACCGGTTCTGCTACAGTGACTGTAAGACCGTTTTTGGCGGTAAATACTGCCGTTGTATGGTAATACTGATCTTTCGTAGCAGTATAATAATATGTTTCTCCCGGTGTCAGATCATAAGTTGTTCCATTGACCGGAGTGATCAGGCTGTCATTTTCATTAAATACTGCGACAGTATCTTTCGGATTTTCAAGTTTTAAAGTAACAGTACAGGCATCGCTGAGCGTAACATGGAAAAGATACGTGTTTTTCTGTCCATTTGTATGGGAAACGATCACGGAAACGGTATTGGAACCATTTTTTAAGGTCATGGTGTTTCCGGATACTTCTGTTCCATTGCAAAGGATCACTGCACTGCTTCCCTCTTCTTCGAAAAATGTCGGAGAAACAGTCAGAGTTTTGGAACTGGTATGGACATCGTATTCATAAGTTTTTCCATAAAAACCATTCAAAAGAGAAGTTCCCTGTTCATCTGTGATAAGAATATCCAAACAGGTAGGGATCCTTGTCAGTGTTAAAGCATAGGACTGGATCATACGGTAAGCCTGACCGTCATTTTCCGTATCATACCATGCTTCTAAAGCAATCTCCCGTCCTTCCATGCCGTAATCTAATGCAGCGGATAACTGGGCATAAATACTTTCCCAGCTGGTCAGTGTTTCGCCTTTTTCATTTCCGTCTAAGCCTGTATAAACAGTGTGCAGTGTGACTGATGACGGATCAGGAAGATCGGTTCCCTGTTCTGCATAAAGATATAAAAGTTCTCCGTCAAGTCCTCTCTGATAGCCATAAGAATCTTCGATGAAATATTCTGCGGTATGTGTATCAGGATCTTGTGTTCCTTTGTAAGAAACTCTGGAAGTTTCTGATGCATCGGTAAAGTCCGGACGGGTAACCTGAAACTCTCCAAACCATTCGCCTTCCGGAAGTGAAACATTCAGAGAATACGTATCGCTGTTGATCTCTACGGTTCCTTCACTGCGGTTATAGCCGCCGTCAGATACGGTAAAATGATACGTTCCCTGTTTTCCGAGTTTGATCTGAGATCCTTTGGAGGTTCTCTGATAACCGTTTTCATCGGTAAAGGTCAGTTCCGGATCTTTTAATACGGTGTTTCCCTGCGTTGCGGTTACATTGACCGTAATGTCTTCTCCTGAAAATGTCTTATCATAATCTTCGACAGCCTCTTTTAAGTTTTGATATAACCGGCTGGTATCTGCATTGGCGGTACGGAGTCCTTCCAGTGCAGCTGTATAGGCTTTGGCTGCCGGAACATATGCTAAAACATCCGGATCAAGGTTTCGGTAAGTGTTCATATAGATCAAAAGTGTGTCACGATCCGTAAAATCGATCTCTTCCTGAACCAGCTCGGTAAATTCAAGCGTTGTAATCTCTTCAGCAGAACGATCCAGATCATAGCTTTGATCATTTGTAAAAATACTGTAGCTGCCTTCCATGCCGTCGATCACAGAGATGAAAGCTCCGGAATCAATACCGGTGAAGGTATGGCTGCTGTTTTTTAATGCATCACGGATCGTATCGCCTTCCTGATAAAAGACTTCTTCCGGCTCTATGATCGTTTCATTTTTGACGGCAGCAGTCAGGATAAAGCTGCCCGATGCAGCAGCTTCTGAAAGTTTGCTTTTTTCAGCTTCAGAAGCCATGGCTGTCAGTGAAGTATTGGTGAAAAATACCATCAGACATAACAGCAGTGCAATGAGTTTTTTGCATTTCTTGTAGATCATGTGTTCCTCCTTATGATGTTATATTTAATGATACAGCCACAAAATATAGTGATATTTTAGTTTTTTGGCTTTGGTTAAGCTCTTTTTACAGTTCTGGATCACTTTTTCTGTAAATGCACGCATCTGCTCTCTTGCAGAACTTTCCGGTTCACGGCTGTCAAACAGTGCTTTTTGGTTCAGAAGCTCCATTTCCGGAACACCTTCGATCGTGAGCTGGCATTTTTCCAAAAGCATCATACTGTAAGAAAAGAGTCCGGTGACTGCATCACGGTCACACGAGTTGTCCATTTCTTTGAAAAAACGAAGAAGTTTTCTTCTGCGTTTTAAGATCCGCAAAAATTCCACCCATAAAAGGAGCAGGAGTAAAAACAGTAAAAATGAGATCACATGTTTTACTTCAAAGCGGAATACCGAATCCAGATCGGTAAATTTCTGCCGTTCTTCCTGTTTTTTCGGCGGCTGATAATTCAAACTGCTTCCACGGTAAGATTTTCCGTCTCCTTCGCCTAATCCGTTAGATACTGCTTCTGCTGCTGCATTTAATTCTTCTTCGTCAATGTATCCCGGTGTAACTTCATATGGGATCCAGCCGATCCCGTCAAGATAAAACTCTGCCCACGCATGTGCATGGGATTCCGTCAAGATAATGTCCTCATTTGGCTGATATGCAGAAGCTTCTTCTGAGGAAATGTAATATCCTTCTACATAACGTGACGGGATCCCAAAGTACCGTAACATCAGTGCGGCAGCCGTTGCATAATGTACGCTGTAACCTTTCTGGCTCTGTTCCAGTGTATATTTAAGAAAATCACGATTTCCGTTCGGTGTAGAGACATTTTCTGCATATTCTAACTGGGCATTGACCGTTTCTCTTACCAGCGTCAGCACTTCAGCTAAGGAATGTTCCTGATCGTCTGTTCCGAAGATCCGTTCAAAAACACCGATGACGGTATTGGTCAGCTGAAGGTCATTTTCATAAACATAGGAACGGTAAGATTCTTCCAGTGCAAGATAGGTCTTTACGTCTTTTTTGTCACTGTTTTCAGAAAGAAAAACATAGGTACTGTACCATTCCGGAAGGCTTCCCGGAAGATAGGTGCAGGTGGTCGTCTCTTTTTTAGCTTTTGCGGTATGGTCTCCGATCTGATCCGGATCCAAAAGCGTGGTATCGGAAAGTCCGTAAGGCAGATATTGAACAGCACGGCATGCAGAAAGATTGGAAATTGTCAATTTGCAGTTTTGCAGTTTGTCATTTTCTGTTTGTTCTGCGGATGCGATGGTCGTCTGTCCGTACAGCTCATTTTTATGGAGCCAGTAAAACAGGTCTTCACCTTCGATCAGTGCTTCCTCGGAAGGGTTTTCCCATGCATTTCCGGTATAGATTTCTCCGGTTTTTCCTCGAAGATAAAATTTTTGCGGTTTTTCTGCTGAAATCTTCAGTGCTTCTTCGGAAGATTTCTTTAAATAACCGAGATTTCTAAGATTTCCTTCCGGCATGGCATTGCTGCCGGAATCATATACTGCCTGATGAACGGATTCTTTTACGGCTCTTACAAGGTGTGCAGATGAAAAATCTTCATTTGCTGCCGAAAGGATTGCTGCCACGATCAGTGCACATGGAAGGGCGATACAGCCAAAACCAAAAAGGATTCCAAGGATCCCTTTTTTTCGAACCGTTTGAAATCCGTCAGTAAAGATCATCAGGATGATGGAGGCTGTCAGAAAAACGGCTGCGGCATCAAAAACAAAGAGACCGTAGATACAGAACCACAGACAGAGCAGTCCCATGATGTAAAAAAAGATTTTTTTCTTTCGATAAAAAAGCTCCTGTGTAACGATCGCCCAGACACTTCCTGCTAAAAGGGAAATATAAAACACACCGTCTGTTCCGTTTGTCGGAAATCTCAAATGGATCTGACCTGTTTTTCCTGTTAAAAAAGTCAGATAGTCATTAGCAAGCACACTGATTCCGTTGCGGCTGTAAGAAAATGTGACCAAAAGCAGGATCAGTAAGATCATCAGACCGGCAGGAAGCAGATATTTACGGATCTTTTCTTTTTGTATGAGCAGTAAGCTGCTTCCCAGTCCTACGGAAATACAGATCGAGATCCATTGATCAGAAGCAAGTGATCCAAATCCTGAAAAAAGGATCTTTAAGAAGGAAAAGGAAAAGACGGCATAGACAGCCATCTGTAATATGCGGTTGTAAATTGTAGTTTTTTGGTCTTTACAGACCTGAATCTGAAGTTCATTCACGTTCGTATCCTCTATAATTCCATGATTGCCAGATCTTCCTGATAAGTATCTGCATCAAAAAATATCGTTGGGCAGTCTGCTTCGTCCTGATCTTTTCCGCATAATAAAAGACTGATCTCACTGCCGGAAAAAATCTCCAGATCTTCCGGACAGGCAGCTGCCAGATAAATGACTTTTCCAAAGGAGGAAAACAATTCCGGATCCAAAGGAATCCTCTTTTGATTTTCTGACTGGGGCATTGCACCGTGTTTTAGCATCCTTGGGATCACGGAAAGAAGTTCTTCATCATGATCGATCTCTTCTAATGTCCACAAAGCTCCTTCTGTCCATCCTACGGTAAAAGAAATCCCCTGTTCTAAAATATTCTGGCAGACAGATGAAATACATTCTGCCATGGCATCCATTTCTTTTGCTGAAGCAGTTCTGGTATTTTTATCCCAGAAGATCAGCAGGGAATTTTCGATCGGAAGGCTCGGTTCACGCACGATCAGTTTCTGCCGTTTGGAAGAGAGTTTCCAGTGGATCTGTTTTAAACTGTCTCCGGAAACATAATCCCGCAGTGCGAATACTTCTGACGGATCATTTCCTTTTTTGTAAGGCGACCAGTTTTCTGCATCTTCCTGTATGGCAGCTGACAGATGCAGTGAAATTTCCGGTGTAAAGGTATCTGGCAGGATGGAAATCTTTTCTCTGTTCTGTATTTTGCATGAAACAGGAAGAAAGCCGATAAAATCCAGCAGATAAACCCCTTGGATCTCAGAGATTAAGTATCCGCAGTGAGGAGAAGAAAGCTGTAAGTTTGTTTTTTGTTCTTCTTTTGCAGAAGCTGATAACAAAATACACTGCTTACTGCTCTCTCCGGTCATGGAATTTGTAACCTTTAATCTGCACAAAACTTTAGGAACAGAAAAAAGGGAATCATTTTTTACGGTCAGTGTTCCAAAGAACGGTTTGTTCTTTTCCACAGCAGCGGGATAGGCGGCTGTGACAGAGATTTTTTTCTTTAAAAAAAGATTTTGAAGAAAAGAACAAAAAGGTGCTGCAATCCAGATCACTTGGATCATCAATACCGGCAGACTGCCGGAATAGATCAGAAATGCAGTCAGTATCAGTCCGGTCATCAGCCAGAAACAGGCGGAACTGATCAATTTTTTACTCATTAGATCACAGACTCCTTCCTGTCAGGTTTCGGTACTGCCGCTGCGATCTCTTTTAAGATCATTTCCGGTGTAAGCTCATGAAGGCGGGCTTTTGGAGATAAGACAAGTCGGTGGGCACAGACACTTTCAAAAATATCAAGAACATCTTCCGGAATCACATAATCTCTTCCTTTCAGATAAGCACAGGCTTTGGCGGTACGGCAGACTGCCAGTGCGCCTCGCGGGCTGATCCCAAGCTGCACGTAAGCGTGGTTTCTTGTTTTTTCAACTAATTCGGAAACATAATCATAAATCAGATCTGCGACATGTACCTGTGTGACTTCATCGATCAGTTTCAGCAATTCCGGGATATCGGTTACAGGAGTAACACGATCCAATGGATTTGTATGATGACGGTCTTTCATGATCTCTACCTGACTTGCACGGTCAGGATATCCCATGGAAAGCTTCATCAGGAAACGGTCTAACTGTGCAGAAGGAAGCATCTGTGTTCCGGCAGAACCGATGGGATTCTGGGTTGCAAGTACGATAAAAGGAGCTTCCAACTGTCGTGTGATCCCATCGACCGTTACCTGTTTTTCTTCCATGGCTTCCAGCAGTGCGGACTGTGTTTTGCTGGAAGTACGGTTGATCTCATCAGCCAGAAGAAGGTTGGTCATGATCGCTCCCGGTTTATACTGTAATTCACCGGACTGCATATCGTATGCGGAAAAACCGATGATATCTGATGGCATCGTGTCAGAAGTAAACTGGATACGTCTGGTGTCCAGTCCCAGTGCTTTGGCAAATGAGGAGGCAAGTGTCGTTTTTCCGGTTCCCGGAACATCTTCTAAAAGGACATGCCCCTGTGCCAAGATCGCCATCAACACTTTATTGATCACTTCATCTTTACCGATGATTACTTTTTTTACTTCATTTTGGATTTGATTGATTTTTTCCTGCATATGTTTTTCCTTCCTCTGGGGGTATTTTTCTGTTTTTATGTAAGATTATTTTTTGCTAAACTTCTTAAAATTTTCAGAATACTGTTAAGCTGCACTGTTTTTCCGTTTTTTTACGAAAAAATATGTGAATGCAGATACCAGTACAACGGCACCTGAAATTCCTGCGATATATCCTGCTGCTGGAACAGATGAGACAGATTCCGGTGCCTGATAATCGGTAAAATCAAAGATCCAGCTTCCTTCTGTGCGGAGTCTGTTCACTGCTTCCAGTGCAAGCAGCGACTGATAAGTGGAAACCAGATTGGCACTGCTGCTGTCACTTTCATGACTGTATCTGCCGTCTTCCAGACGGAAAAGGTTCAGGCTGTCTAACAGAGACTGTCCGTTTTTGATAAAGGCATCTGCTTCTGCCGGATCAGTTCCTAATGCACATAATGCAAGGATGACCTGTGCAACGGATTCTACACTTTCAGAATTATAAGATACATAAGTTCCTCTCTCGGAAAGCTGATCTGAAAGCCATGTAACAGCATTTTCGATGGCATCTGAGACTTCTTTCTGATCTTTATGAGGTGCCAGTGCCTGTACTGCCATAGCAGTAATATCTACATCTGCTCCCAGACTGCTGTTTAATACGAAACCGCCTTCTGCTTCCTGATATTTTAAAAGTTCTTCGATCATCTGCTGCAAAAATGCCGGATCGGCAGTTTCCTTTATCGCCGGAGTGGCATTTAAAAGGATCAGGGCATAGATCAGACCGTTGCTTCCCTGCTCTCCCGGATTGCCGTTCTGGAAATTCCATGTTCCGTCGGCAACAAGATCGATGACGGTACCGTCTTTTTGGAGGATCTGGGTTGGATCTCCTCCCAGTGCCAGCATTGTTAAAGCAATGCGGTGATATTCCGTTGCTTTGATCTCATCCAGACAGCCCTGCGTTTCGTAGCAGTCTCTGACATAATCTTCTAAATCTTTCAGATAAGTATCGTAAGCATCTTTTTTTCCAGAAAATGCCGATACTATGGCGATCCAGTCACTGGCAGAATTTCCTGCCGGCAGGGATTTTCTGTCGGCAAGAAGTTTTTTCGATGTGGAATCCGTAGATGCTCCGATCGAATCCGCAGTGATCGTAATCTGTTCTTCTAATCCTGTTCCTGCTGCATTCACGTTTGCTGTCAATGTGATGAAAAAGCAGAGAATGATACAAAAAGTTTTTTTCAGTAATTTTTTCATTTTACGTGCCTCGTTATCTGTTTTCATTATGTTTTATGGAGATTCCTGTTCGGTTGGTTCGGTCGGCTCTGTCGGCTCTGTTGGTTCGGTTGGATCCGTTGGTTCGGTTGGTTCCGTCGGTTCGGTTGGTTCGGTTGGTTCGGTTGGATCGGTTGGTTCTGTCGGCTCGGTTGGTTCGGTTGGATCCGTTGGCTCAATCGGCTCAATCGGCTCGATTGGTTCAATCGGTTCCG
>CAZWLV010000012.1:11411-18667 GCA_964634715.1 uncultured Lachnoclostridium sp.
GGCTCAATCGGCTCGATTGGTTCAATCGGTTCCGTTGTTTCTCCGGTTGCCGGCAGGATTTCAGTTTTCGTATCCAGACAGATCCGGCAGGTATATTCTACATATCCATCGGAAGCTGCTGTTGGCTCTACACGGTCTGTTTCTTTATAGTTATGTCCAAGATCGATCACCTGTCCGTTGATCCATTTTGCACAATATCCGGAAAGTGCACCATGTCCATAGCTGGAACCGCCAAAATCTTTTCCCCAAGCAAGCGTAAATCTCAGCGTGATATGTTCACCGCCCTGCAGTGGCCATTCTCCCATGCCGACTCCCGGACAGACAGATCCGTTGATAAAGTACATCCAGCCGGAACCTTCCGTAAAGTCAAATTCCTTTAACGTATCCTGATTTCCCGGTGTTTTGAAAGCGATACCGTCTCTTTCCAGAGCATCTTTTAAACGGCTCTCGATGCTGCATCCGGAAAATGCATATGCCCTAGTGATCCCACGAAGATAAAATGCACTTCCTGCACTAGCATCAGCAGGGATCGTGGAAAATCCGTTGTTTGCCAGCATTCGCAAAACGGCATCTGCTGCCGTATCACCGCCGACAACTTCTACTAACGAAGATTCTACGATACCGCAGTTTACCGTAGTAGCATCAATGGTTACGGTAACGGGATCGAGTTTTTCTCCTTTATCCTTTGCAAGATACCGGATCTGGTATTCTACATATCGGGAATTGCCTTCTTTATCCCATGCAAGCACACTGACAAGATAGGTGCTGTAATTTCCGCTGACCGGTTTTGAAAAATACAGGTCATATTCAAAGATTTCTGATCCGGTCGGATTTGTCACTAAAGCTCCGTTTAAACGTACTTCGATGCTGTCCGAATAGATCCGTTCATTTTTCCATGTTTTTGCATCTACCGTAAATTTAAAACGGTTGGTTTCAAAATCGCCTTCCCAGTCATCTAAATTCGTAACGATGATCGGAGGATGTGCTCCCTTTGTCGGATCAGATGCATCTGCTTTATCAGCCTGATAAGAAATGGTGAATCTTGAGAAATTCCGGACTCCTTTTGCATCTGTAAAATAAACCGTGATGTAATTTGTTCCGAGTTTTAATTTCGCAGAGTAATCTTCCCCATTTCCTTTCAGCCATGTTCCGTTGCCGCTTTCAGAAGCATGCCGGTAGTTTACCTTAATATTTGCATCGATCGTCTTGTCGGAATAATATGCATAAAAGTTCAGTGTATCGTTAGAAAGTTCGGAAAACTTCACGATCCGGTTAGAAAGATCCGTAACCAGTCCGTGTTCTTCTTCCCCCGGAGCGTCTCCTGTACCGGGTTCTTTGATGGTCGTATCACCCTGATCGGAGGAATCTTCTCCGTTTCCGTTGTTTTCTGAAAGATCAGAATCTTTTTCACCGCCCTCTTCATCAGAGCTTTCTTCGGAATTTTCCAGATCAGAGTTCTCTTCGTCTTTTGTTTTATCTTCCATATCCGACGGCTGTGTATCCGGAGTTTCTGTCGTTTCTTCATCCGTCATCTTCTGTTCCGGTTCTTTTTTTGCGTTGGATTGATTTTCATGCTGACCGTCAGATTCCTCTGTCTGTGTACTTTCTGCCTGATCTTCAGCTTCCAGCTCTTCTGCAGCACCGCTTTCATTGCGGATATCTGCTGTTAAGGCAGAAGCTTCTGCTACCAGAGGATTTTGCGGTTCTGTCTTCTGATCCGGTAAGATCCATGAAATACTTCCTGTAAAAAGGATCAGGATCAGCAGATAGATGATGATCTGTTTTAATCGTCTTTTTTTTCTCATTGTCTATGTAAACCTTCTGATCGTGACGGCGGCATCTGATAATAACGATCCTCTCCGTCCAATCCAAATTTTTTCTTGATTCTCAATAATTTTCGTACCCATGCTTCACCTGCCAGCCATAAGACCAGTGCAGTACAGACTCCGTGGCTGATGTCAAAATAAATGCTGGACAGATAAGCAGAGAAAACTGCCTGCCATGTGATCGGATCTACATAACCGATCAGATAATACAGGTTCATGATCCAGCCATAGCCGATACCACATAAAAATCCAAAGATGCATAATGTGACAGGTCTTGGATATTTGCCATTGCTCTTTACCGGTGTTTTGCCGACGTTTCCAAAGAGTCCGAGTTTATAAAGCAATCCGGAAAGAAATCCGATGATCCCCCAGCAAAACATCTGCCATGGTGTCCATGGTCCCTGACCAAAGAGAAAATTGCTTAAAAACCCTGCCAGAGCACCTGTCAGAAATCCGCTTTCCGGACCAAATGCCACACCGGTAATGATGATAATGGCAGTGACCGGTTTAAAATTCGGCAGCGGTACGATAGAAAAAGCTGCTCTTCCAACAACACACATGGCTGCCATCAGTGCGATCGGTACCAGATCTCTTGCCTGTGCTCTCTTTTTATCAAAGATCAGATAAAAAGGAATGGATGAAACCAAAAGAAATACAAAGGCAAGGATCAGATCAGAATTTTGTATCAGTCCGTCGATCCATGTCCGTTCAGACATCAGATGAAGCTGCGGACGGTGATTCATGAACCATGAATATGCGACCAAAAGTAAAGGCAGGATCAAAGTGATAAAAACTGCTACCGCTTTGGTGCGTTTGCTCATAAAAATCTGTCCGGTCATGTTTTTCGTTTTCGGCATGCACCGATCACCTCCTCACAGGTAATGGCCTGACGGATCCTGTCTCCTGCGATCAGACCGGCAGTCGTTGTATAAAAACGGTTTCCGGAAAAAAACGCATGCGGTTCATCTTCTGAGATCAGCTGTCCATCAAAAAGCATGGCACAGCGGTCTGCGTGATCTGCGGCAAATTCCAGATCATGAGTTACCATCAGGATCGAGATCCCCTGTTCTTTTAACTGCATTAAAAGGCTGGCAAATGTCCGCTTTAAATAAGCATCCAGTCCTTTGGTAGGTTCATCCATAAGAAGGATCTCTGCTTTCTGTAATAAGAGAATGCCAATGGCAGCACGCTGCATTTCTCCGCCGCTTAGATCATAAGGGTGAGATTGAAGTTTTCCTTCAAGATCCAAAAGCTGTGCCATATGTTCTGCCGCTTCTTTTTCGTTTCCGGAATTTTTTAAAAATTCTTCCCACAGAGTGTCGTATTGAAAAAGTGCCTGCGGACTCTGCGGAAGCATTGCGATCTTTAAATCCCCTTTTCGCTTTAATTTTCCACGCTGCGGTTTTTTCAGACCACAGAGAACTTTCAGCAGGGTACTTTTTCCGGCACCGTTTCCGCCAAGAAGTGTCAGAAGTTCTCCCTGATGTAAGGTAATATTGATCCCTTTTAAGATTTCAGGGCTGTTTTTTTCGTATTGGAACCAGAGTTCTTTTCCTTTCAGTACGTCTTGTTTTTTTCCGGATGGTTCCGGAAGCGGGATTGGCACAAAATCCGTTGTGCTTTCCAGACGCTGCATGGCAGATCTTGCATCCCGGATACTCAAAGGCAGTGCTCTTTCTGCCGGATAGATTCCTTTTTTCTGAAGTTCTCCAAAGATCCTGACGGCTCCCGGAAGTCCATAATAAATACGGGAACTGTCTGGTTCTAAAAAAAGATGTTCTGCGATCCGTTTCGGTGTATCTTTCCATAAAACCTGTCCGTTCCTGATCAAAAGTACACTGTCTGCCGTCTGAAATACATCTTCTAAACGGTGTTCGCATAAGAGAATGGCAATGCCAAGTTCCCGGTTGATCCGATGAAGCATTTCTAAAAAGTTTCTGGCTGCCAGCGGATCTAACATACTGGTCGGTTCGTCTAAGATCAAAAGTTCCGGATTCATCGCCATGACGGAAGCTAAATTTAACATCTGTTTCTGACCGCCGGATAATTCGCATGTTTTTTTATGAAACCAGTCTTCCATACCGAAAAAACTTGCCATTTCACTGACTCTTCTGCGGATCACCTGTGTCGGTAATGCCATATTTTCCAGTCCGAATGCAAGCTCATGCCATACATCATCTGTTACGATCTGATTATCCGGATTTTGCTGTACGAACCCGATCTTAAAAGCACTGTCATCTGCATTCAGTTCCTTTAGATTTTGTCCTTTATAAAAAATAGTTCCCTCAAAAGCTCCTGCCGGACACATTTCCGGCTTTGCAAGGCGAAGCAGTGTGGTCTTTCCGCAGCCAGATTCGCCGCAGACAACAACGTATTCTCCTTCTGCCATAGAAAATGTAACCTTATCCAATGCACGGGATCCGGCATCGGGATAAGCAAAACTTACTGATTCAAACTGTAAGATCGCCATAAAAGTTCTTCCTTCCATTCTAAGATCCCCGGAATACATACCAGAACCAAAAAGGTACCGTAAAAGAGCAGATGTTTTCCGTCAAAGACCGGAACATCCATTCTCGGATAAAATTCCATCGTGCCGTAACCGAAAAAACGTCCGGTCATGCAGCTGATTCCAAGGATCATGATCATAAGTAAAAATAAAGCATCTCTCGTTTCAAAGTGAAAGAGATGAAAAGTCGTTCTTTTTCGGATTCCATATCCCCTTGCTTTCATGGAATCGGCCTGTTCTACCGTATTTTCAAGACTCCATCCCAAAAGCGTAGTGACATGTCCCAGTGCTTTTTTAAGTTTTTGCATCTTGGTCTCTGCTTCTGGATGAAGCATTTCGTGACTCTCCTGAATCTGTTTTAGCTGGATCTGCAGTTTGGTGACCAGATGAACCGACATATTGATCAGCAGTGCCGTCGCAGGTGCAATTTTCCCAAACAGGTAAAGAAATTTATCACTGGTCATCAATTTCTGATAACAGGAAAACCAAAGGATCAGTGCTGCCAAAGAAAATCCTGATGTAATTCCGTAGCAGACGGCTTCCAGCGTGATCCATTGACCAAAGACTAACCACAGACGGGTCATTCCCCTATGGCTTACAAGTGCATTTGCGATCACGATGATCAGTGTCATGGGAATGATCATCTTTAATTTTTTGAATGCTGCCTGAAAAGATTCTGTTTTCCAAAGAAAGCACCATGCACCAAAACATGCCAAAATCATCATGACCGGATCAAAACACAAAAGGATCAATGCGATGACAATGACCAGATAGCAAAAAATGCAGATCGGATGCAGATTTTTAAAATAACTCATTGATGTGTATCCTTCCATTCCTGTGCATTTTTCATCGTTCCGTCAAGATCTAGTCCAAGATCACAGGTATAGTTCCATTCCACGACATCACCGTCATGTAATGTCTGCTGTCCGCATCCGGTTTCCGGATATTCCCCGTTTACCTGAAACATCCAGCCGCTCCAACGGCCGCCGTCATATTCATAAAGATTTCCGATCCCTTCGATGTATGCAGAAGCTCCGGTACCGTTATATTCCATCTGGATCTCATATTCGTCACGCACTGCGATCAGAAGATCCAATACGGTATCTCCTTCATAAATGGGCATCTCTGTTTCCGGTAAAATACAGCCGTCTTCCGGAAGGATCCCTTCCCATTTTTTTTCTTTATGCATATCATTTGCAATGGCTGTATCACAGTGGATGGAGATCGCAGCAGTTCCGACAGGTTCTTTCTTTGCAGAACAGCCTGTCAGGAACAGTATTCCAAGCAGAAAAATCAAAAATCTGAAGTTCTTTTTTTTCATGTGATATCCTCCTCTTTTTCTATGAACTAAAAAAACCGCAGCAGATTTTTTCTATCTGCTACGGCCATTTTTTTCGTTTGCACAACAAAAACGATGCTCTGTCTTTCAAGAGCATTTGTTTTATTTTCTTACATCATAGGTCTTCCGACTTAACGGTGTGAAACGATCGTTTCGCGTCTGCTGCTTCGCCTTCTCAGGTTTCCCCAATGACCGACTCACGTCATAAGCAGCAGTCTCCCGTCTTACGGCATTCTGGCAATGTTCCGGATTCGCACCGGATTCCCTCGTCTTCCGCCCTGTATCTACAGGATCGGAACGTCATAATGTGTATGTATCAAATTTTCTTCATTATAGCATCGCTCTTTCTGAAATGTCAATTGCAGAAATGGCGGTTGCATTTTTTCAAAGATTTCTTTATAATACCACTGTTTGAAAAACATGATCCCATCGCCAAAGATGGGTATTATATAGTGTCATCATAAGTTCTCTGTCAGACAAAACGAAAATTTTTGTCAGAGCTAAGAGGGAATCCGGTGCAAATCCGGAACAGTCGTGCTGCTGTAAACGTGCAGCTGATCCTGATACCATTGTATTTTTATATGAGAAGGGGGATCAGCGTTACTGCGTAAGTCAGAAGACCTGCTTATGACTGCTTCACTTTCTACACGATATAGAAAAAGGAGAACTTACACATGACTGTCCACGTGATTCTGTCACCTGAGGTTATTTCACGCAGAAATGCAAAGAGATATCTTTCAGATCATCTTGTATTACCCCAAAATGTGAAAAAAATTGATACGGAAGCGTTTTTGCGTCAGGAAAAACTAAAAAGCGTAGTGTTTCCTGATCAGCTTACTTTTATTGGAGCCGGTGCTTTTTTAGGCTGTATTCATCTAAAAGAAATTGTTCTTCCGGACTCTTTGCTTTTTCTGGAAAAAGCCGCATTCGCAGAATGCAGGGATCTGGCTCATGTCAGATTTTCCGCTTCCATGAAAAATATTCCGGATCAGGCATTTTATAAGTGCCGGAAACTAAAAGAGCTGCAGCTTCCGGAAGGGATCCGAAAGATTGGAGCTGAGGCTTTTTATTTTGCAGGGATTTCAGAGCTTTCGATCCCTTCGACGGTTACGATCATCAAAGAGAAAGCGTTTTTCAGATGCAGCCGTCTGACTTATGTTAAAATTCCGGAAAATGTTATGAAGATCGGTACGGAAGCATTTCATGGATGCAATCAGTTAAAAATTCTGGAAATTGCTCATGAACCATCTTATATCGGAGAAAGGCTTGTCAACCGTTCAACGAAGATCCGATGTTATGAAAACTCGTCAGTAGATGCTTACTGCAAAAAAAATGAAATTCCAACCGAATATATAGTAGACAAATGAATTTAATTGTGTTAAAGTATTGGTAAGTTAATGAACGTGCAGAAGTACAAGTTCCGAAAGGATTCATAGAGAAACCGGTGCAAATCCGGTACGGTCCCGCCACTGTAAAAGGGAGTTTCAAAGCATAATGTCACTGGGAAACTGGGAAGGCGCTTTGAGATGCTGATCTTAAGTCAGGAGAACTGCTTGTATGGATTTATAAAATGATTCTTACGGTC
>CAZWLV010000013.1:0-18316 GCA_964634715.1 uncultured Lachnoclostridium sp.
GTATGGCTATCGGATGTAAAGTTACTTTAAGAGGCGAAAAAATGTATGAATTCGTTGATCGTCTTGTAAACCTGGCTCTGCCACGTGTACGTGACTTTAGAGGTATTAATCCTAACGCATTTGACGGAAGAGGTAACTACGCTCTTGGTATCAAGGAACAGTTAATTTTCCCTGAAATCGAATACGATAAAGTTGATAAAGTAAGAGGTATGGATATCATCTTTGTTACAACAGCAAAGACTGATGAAGAAGCTCGTGAATTATTAACATTATTCAATATGCCATTTCAGAAATAAGAGTTAGGAGGATAAATTCATGGCTAAGACAGCAATGAAACTGAAACAGCAGCGTACACAGAAATTCTCTACAAGAGAATACAATCGCTGCAGAATCTGTGGACGTCCACATGCTTATTTAAGAAAATATGGCATCTGCCGTATTTGCTTCCGTGAACTGGCATATAAAGGACAGATCCCAGGCGTTAAAAAAGCAAGTTGGTAAGAATATACTACAGTAAAGGAGGCATTTTAAGATGATGACAAATGATCCAATCGCAGATATGCTTACAAGAATCCGTAACGCAAACACTGCTAAACATGATACAGTAGATGTACCGGCTTCTAAGATCAAATTAGCAATCGCTGATATTCTTGTAGAAGAAGGATACATTGCAAAATATGACATCGTTGAAGACGGAAACTTCAAAACAATCCGCATCACATTAAAATACGGTGCAGACAAAAATGAAAAAATCATTTCCGGTCTTAAGAGAATCTCTAAACCAGGTCTTCGTGTATACGCAAGCAAAGAAAACCTTCCAAAGGTTCTTGGTGGTTTAGGAATCGCTATCATCTCTACAAACAAAGGTATTGTAACAGATAAAGTAGCTAGACAGTTAAATGTAGGCGGCGAAGTTCTTGCATACGTTTGGTAAGAAAACTCATCGCCGATAATAACGAAGTTCAGCAGCCAATCTTCCGTACGGGTATTTGCTCGATCGGAAGGTGCTGAAGATCGTGTTACTGAAAACAGAAGGGCAAAGACCCTTCCGAGAATTTAAGTAAGGAGGAAAAAGGTATGTCACGTATCGGAAGACTGCCAGTTGCAATTCCAGCAGGCGTAACTGTGGAAGTTGCAGAAGGAAACAAAGTGACTGTAAAAGGTCCAAAAGGAACTCTCGTAAGAGATTTAGCTCCAGAAATGGAAATCAAAGTTGAAGATGGTCATGTAGTAGTAACAAGACCAAACGACTTAAAGAGAATGAAATCATTACACGGTTTAACAAGAACACTCATCTCTAACATGGTTGTAGGTGTAAGCGAAGGATACGCAAAAGTTCTTGAAGTAAACGGTGTTGGTTACAAAGCAGCAAAAGCTGGAAAGAAATTAACATTATCTCTTGGATACTCTCACCCAGTTGAAATGGTAGACCCAGAAGGTCTTGAAACTGTTGTTGAAGGTAACAAGATTACTGTAAAAGGTATTGATAAAGAAAAAGTTGGCCAGTACGCAGCTGAAATCAGAGATAAGAGAAGACCTGAACCATACAAGGGCAAAGGTATCAAATACGATGATGAAGTTATTAGACGTAAAGTTGGTAAGACTGGTAAGAAATAAGTAAGGAGTGTGTGAAAATGGTTAGTAAGAAATCAAGAGCGGAAATCCGTGCAAAAAAACATAGAAGATTACGTAATCATATCAGCGGTACTGCTGAAAGACCACGTTTAGCTGTGTTCAGAAGTAATAATCATATGTATGCTCAGATTATTGACGATACAGTTGGTAATACACTTGTTGCAGCTTCCACTTTACAGAAAGATGTTAAAGCTGAATTAGAAAAAACAAATAATGTTGATGCAGCAGCATACTTAGGTACTGTAATTGCAAAGAAAGCATTAGAAAAAGGTATTACAACAGTTATCTTTGATAGAGGTGGCTTCATATATCAGGGTAAGATCAAAGCATTGGCAGATGCAGCCAGAGAAGCTGGATTAGAATTCTAAGAAAGGGAGAAATGACACTATGAGACATGATAGAATCGACGCAAGCCAGTTAGAATTAACTGAAAAAGTCGTTACAATTAAACGTGTAACTAAGGTTGTTAAAGGTGGTCGTAACTTCCGTTTCACAGCTTTAGTAGTTGTAGGTGACCAGAACGGACATGTAGGTGCTGGACTTGGTAAAGCAGCTGAAATTCCGGAAGCGATCCGTAAAGGTAAAGAAGATGCTATGAAGAATCTGATCACAGTAGCATTAGATGAAAACAACAGTATTCCACATGATTATGTAGGAAACTTCGGTAGTGCATCTGTATTACTGAAGAGAGCACCAAAAGGTACTGGTGTTATCGCAGGTGGTCCTGCACGTGCCGTTATCGAATTAGCTGGTATCAAAAACATCGGTACAAAATCTTTAGGTTCAAACAATAAACAGAACGTTGTACTTGCTACAATCAACGGATTAAAGAACATCAAAACTCCGGAAGAAGTAGCTCAGAAACGTGGAAAATCTGTAGCGGAAGTACTGGCTTAAGGAGGAGAATGACATGGAAAAGACATTAAAGATCACATTAGTGAAATCCCCAATCGGTGCTGTACCAAAGCAGAAAGCAACTGTAGAAGCTTTAGGATTAAAGAAACTTCATCAGACAGTTGAAAAACCAGATAATGAAGCTGTTAGAGGCATGATCTGGCACGTAAGACATTTAGTAAAAGTAGAAGAAGCTTAATTTATCACGTAAGGAGGTGCCACAATGAACTTATCAAATTTACATTATGCTGAAGGCTCAAGACAGAGCGATAACTTCAGAAGAGGTCGTGGACACGGTTCAGGAAATGGTAAGACAGCAGGTAAAGGTCACAAAGGTCAGAAAGCTCGTTCAGGAGCACCAAGACCAGGCTTTGAAGGTGGTCAGATGCCATTATACAGAAGACTTCCAAAGAGAGGTTTCACAAACAGAAACTCTAAAGATATCGTTGCGATTAACTTAAGCGCACTGGAAGTTTTCGAAAATGATGCAGTAGTATCTGTAGAAACATTGATCGAAACAGGTATCGTTAAAAACCCAAGAGATGGTGTTAAGATCTTAGGTAACGGTACACTTACTAAGAAACTCACAGTTCAGGCAAATGCATTTAGTGCAAGTGCAGTAGAAAAAATCGAAGCTTTGGGTGGAAAAGCCGAGGTGATCTAATGTTTAAAACATTACAGAATGCATTTAAGGTCGAGGATATTAGAAAAAAACTTATCTACACATTTCTGATGCTGATCGTTATCAGAATAGGTTCCCAGCTCCCGGTACCGGGAGTTAACCGGGACTATTTTGCAGCGTGGTTTGCAGCACAGAACAATGGAGCATTTAACTTTTTTGATGCTTTTACAGGTGGTTCTTTCTCCAGCATGTCTTTATTTGCGCTGGGTGTTAACCCGTACATCACATCATCAATCATCATTCAGCTTTTAACAATCGCAATTCCGGCATTGGAAGAGCTGCAGAAAGATGGTGAAGACGGAAGAGAAAAAATCCAGAAAATCACACGTTATGTAACCATTATCCTTGCACTGATCGAAGCAGTTGCAATGACCATTGGTTTTGGTAACAAAGGATTATTACAGGAAGTAAGCTTTATGAACGGCTTAGTCGTTGTTGCAGCATTAGTTGCAGGAAGCTGCTTTCTTATGTGGATCGGTGAGAGAATCACTGAAAAAGGAGTTGGAAACGGTATTTCCATTGTACTTTTGATCAACATCGTTTCACGTATGCCGGATGATTTTGTAACATTATATCAGCAGTTTATGCAGGGAAAAGCAGTTGTAACAGCAGTGATCGCAGCAGTGATCATCATTGCAGTTGTACTGTTGACCATCGTACTTGTTATCTTCCTGCAGGACGGTGTTAGAAAGATCCCGGTACAGTATGCTAAGAAAATGCAGGGACGTAAAATGGTGGGTGGTCAGTCCACACATATCCCGTTAAAAGTTAATACCGCAGGTGTTATTCCGGTTATCTTTGCATCTTCTTTAATGAGTTTTCCAGGTATCATTGTGATGCTCTTAGGAAAATCAGGCGGTGACGGTATTGGAGGACATATCCTGAATGCGTTATCACAGCAGAACTGGTGCAGTTTAGAACAGCCATTATATTCTATTGGCTTACTTGTATACATTCTGTTAGTTGTATTCTTTGCATATTTCTATACATCAATTACATTTAACCCGTTAGAAATTGCAAACAATATGAAACGTCAGGCTGGATTTATTCCAGGTATCAGACCGGGAAAACCTACATCTGATTATCTTTCAAAGGTATTAAATTACATTATCTTTGTTGGAGCGATTGGATTAATTATCGTAGCGGTAATCCCAATCTTCTTTAATGGTGTATTCGGAGCAAGCGTATCCTTCGGAGGAACTTCTCTGATCATCGTTGTTGGTGTTGTTCTTGAAACAATCCAGCAGATTGAATCTCAGTTGGTAAACCGCCACTATAAAGGATTCTTAAACGATTAATCGTTTATCAGTATTTAAGCCTGCGTAGGGTGTTGACACAACATTCTGCACAGGCTTAATATATATCTGTCCGAAAACATAAAATATAGATGAAAGTGCAGGCTCTGGCAGTTAGTCAAACAGTTCTTTCATATCAAATACAGACTTGCTGTATGCTCTATAAAATCTGAAAAGATAAAAGAATAGAGAACCGGCAGTTTCATCTATATTTATGCAGCATAATGCAGCAGAAAGAAAAACAAAGTTTTTTGAGATGCTTTTGTCAATAAGCTAATAAGATGAAAAGTAAAAAGCTAAGTTTTTTGAAATGATTTCGGGCATAGAGTATAGATAGAGAAATGGATCTGTCAGATTTTTGGATTTTCAAAAATGAACTGATCATTTTTAGAAGAGAAGACAGAAACGTAAAAGGAGAACAATGAAAATGAAAATTATCATGTTAGGTGCACCAGGTGCAGGAAAAGGCACTCAGGCAAAAAAAATCGCAGATAAATATCAGATTCCTCATATCTCTACAGGAGATATCTTCAGAGCAAATATCAAAAACGGAACAGAACTTGGTAAAAAAGCAAAAACTTATATGGATCAGGGACTTTTAGTTCCGGATGAACTGGTTGTAGATCTGGTTGTAGACAGACTTGCACAGGAAGATTGTAAAAACGGCTGTGTGCTTGATGGTTTCCCAAGAACGATCCCACAGGCAGAAAGTCTTGATGCAGCACTGGCTGCAAAGGGAGAAACTATCGATTATGCGATCGACGTAGATGTTCCGGATGAAAACATCATCAACAGAATGTCAGGAAGAAGAGCTTGTGTAGGATGTGGTGCAACTTATCATGTTGTATATGCACCGACAAAAGAAGAAGGCATCTGTGACCGCTGTGGAGAAAAGCTGATCTTAAGAGATGATGATAAAGCGGAAACCGTAAAGAAACGTCTTGATGTATATCATGAACAGACTCAGCCGTTGATCGATTATTATACAGGCAAAAACGTTTTAAAGAGTGTAGATGGAACAAAGGATATGGAAGAAGTATTCCAGGCAATTGTGGACATTTTAGGAGCGTAAGTTATGTCAGTAACAATTAAATCTGCAAGAGAAATTGAATTAATGAGAGAAGCCGGAAGATTGCTGGCAGAAGTTCATGAAGAACTGGCTGCTTTCGTAAAACCGGGGATCTCTACAAAAGACATTGATAAATACGGAGAAAAACTGATCCGAGACAGAGGATGTATTCCGAACTTTTTAAACTACAACGGATATCCGGCTTCGATCTGTGTTTCTGTAAATGATGAAGTTGTTCACGGAATCCCAAATAAGCACAGAATCTTACAGGAAGGCGATATTGTCAGCTTAGATGCAGGATTGATCTATAAAGGATATCATTCTGATGCAGCAAGAACACATGGTGTTGGTCAGATCAGTGAAGCAGCACAGAAACTGATCGACGTAACACGTGAAAGCTTTTTTGAAGGGATCAAGTACGCAAAAGCCGGAAATCGTCTTCATGATATTTCAGGTGCGATCGGTGCTTATGCAGAAAGCTTTGGATATGGTGTTGTCAGAGATCTGGTAGGACATGGAATCGGAACAGCACTTCATGAAGATCCGCAGATTCCAAACTTTAAACAGCTTCGCAGAGGTATCAAGCTGGTTCCGGGCATGACACTTGCCATTGAACCGATGATCAATGGCGGAACATGGAGAGTCTGCTGGCTGGATGATGACTGGACAGTCGTAACAGAAGATGGGGCATTGTCAGCACATTATGAAAATACAGTGCTCATTACAGACGGTGAACCGGAAATTCTGACTCTTTTGAAATAATCCGGAGGAATTTATGGAACTGGAAAAAGGAATGCTGGCAATTTCAAAAGCCGGTCATGACAAAGACTGCTGGTATGTTGTATTGAGTATAGAAGGAACAGAAGCAGCACTTGTTAATGGGAAAAATCGAAAGATTGAAAATCCAAAGCGAAAAAAGAGAAAACACCTTCAGCCGGTAAATGAAGTACCTGAGAATTTACGGGAAAAACTTCAGAAAAATGAACCATGGACCAATGAAGAGATTAAAAGGGCGATAAAGCTTTGTCAAAAGGATTGATTTAGGAGGATTTATAAATGTCAAAGGCAGACGTTATTGAAATTGAAGGAACAGTTGTTGAAAAGTTACCAAATGCACATTTTAAGGTAGAACTGGAAAACGGACACATCGTACTGGCTCATATCAGCGGAAAGCTTCGTATGAACTTTATCCGTATCTTACCGGGCGATAAAGTAACTTTGGAACTTTCTCCATATGATTTATCAAAAGGACGTATCATCTGGAGAGATAAATAAGTAATGGATTGCATCTGAATTCTCATAAATCAGTCAGTTGTAAAAAATGTTACTGTACAGACAGCAGCGGATCACTTGCTGATTTGCTGTGTAAAAGAATGATTCAGGTGTAAAAAATTACAAAAAAATTTAAAAAGTACTTGCAATTAGATCATGCGTATGGTAATATTCTATACGCATGATTTTTTAATATTCGTGTATTGTGCTTAGTGTGCGTAAATTTGCACCGGTACAGGAAGCGAAAATACATGTAAAGCATAGTCAAAGGGAAGGAGGATTTACCCATGAAGGTTAGATCATCAGTAAAACCTATTTGCGAAAAATGCAAAATCATCAAAAGAAAAGGTAGTATCAGAGTTATCTGTGAAAATCCTAAACACAAACAGAGACAGGGTTAATAATCGTTAATCTTGTGGTTATTTTTAGTGCGGCTGCAGAGGCAGTACGTCATAAGTTCCAAAAGAACTAAGCTGTGTTTTACAGCTGACTGTTTCTGTTTACTATAAAAAACACATGTAAGATTATTCAGGTATGTAAGGATTTTGTATAACAAAATTCTCTCGAAACAAACCCGATGCATGCATTGGAGTTTGAGATGATATTGCTTAAAACCCGGAAGAGTTGACTGCCAGCGCGGTCAGTACGGGAAAGAGTGGGCAGGTACCCACTTGGGCGGAACTCGCAAATACCGCCTCATTTAGGAAAATACGAAGAAGAAAATGGAGGAATAATCAATGGCTCGTATTTCTGGTGTAGACTTACCAAGAGAAAAACGTGTAGAGATCGGTTTAACTTATATCTACGGAATCGGTAGAACAAGCTCAAACAAGATCCTTGCACAGGCAGGAGTTAATCCTGACACACGTGTCAGAGACTTAACAGACGATGAAGTAAAGGCAATCGCAGCAGTGATTGATGAAACAATGCTTGTAGAAGGTGATTTAAGACGTGAAACAGCATTAAACATCAAGAGACTTCAGGAAATCGGATGCTACAGAGGTATCCGTCATCGTAAAGGACTTCCAGTTCGTGGTCAGAAGACTAAGACAAACGCTAGAACTAGAAAAGGTCCTAAGAGAACAGTAGCAAACAAGAAAAAATAAGACTTAACAGCACAAGGTGCTGTTTATAAATGAAGAAAGTAGGTTAGTTTAGAAAATGGCTAAAGTTACAAAAAAAGTGACAAAAAAGCGCGTTAAGAAAAACGTTGAACGCGGACAGGCACACATTCAATCATCTTTTAACAATACAATCGTTACATTAACAGATGCTGAAGGTAATGCATTATCTTGGGCAAGTGCCGGTGGTCTTGGTTTTAGAGGTTCAAGAAAATCTACTCCATATGCAGCTCAGATGGCAGCAGAAACAGCTACAAAAGCAGCATTAGTACATGGACTTAAGACAGTAGATGTATTCGTAAAAGGACCGGGCTCAGGACGTGAAGCAGCAATCCGTGCTCTTTCAGCATGCGGTTTAGATGTAACAAGTATCACAGACGTTACTCCAGTACCACACAACGGATGTCGTCCACCAAAACGTCGTAGAGTCTAATTAGGAGGTTTATTAGTATGGCAGTAAATAGAGTACCTGTTCTTAAAAGATGTAGATCTCTTGGTTTGGATCCTATCTATTTAGGAATTGATAAAAAATCTAACAGAGAATTAAAAAGAGCAAACAAGAAGATGTCTGAATACGGTCTTCAGTTAAGAGAAAAACAGAAAGCAAAATTCATCTATGGTGTTCTTGAAAAACCTTTCAGAAACTATTATGAAAAAGCTGACAGAATGAAAGGCATGACTGGTGAAAACCTCATGACTATGCTGGAATCTCGTATCGATAACGTAGTATTCCGTGCAGGATTTGCTCGTACAAGAAAAGAAGCAAGACAGATCGTAGATCACAAACACATTTTAGTAAACGGAAAACAGGTAAACATCCCATCTTACCTTGTAAAAGCTGGTGACGTAATCGAAGTAAAAGAAAAATGCAAAGGCGCTCAGAGATACAAAGACGTTCTCGACGTAACAGCAGGAAGATTAGTACCAGAATGGCTTGATGCTGATCAGGAAGCTTTAAAAGTAACTGTAAAAGAACTTCCTACAAGAGATATGATCGATGTACCAGTAGACGAAATGCTTATCGTCGAATTATATTCTAAATAAGCCTGAATACACGATATTAGGTTATCTGCAAAGAATTCGTGCATGGCACGAATTCTTGCATTATGATATATTATATAGAATAGCGGCATAAGTGATGTATTCAATTAAAAAGGAGGGGCTTTGTAGTGTTCGATTTTAACAAACCAAATATTGAGATTGCTGAACTCTCAGAAGATAAAAGATATGGAAAATTCGTTGTAGAACCATTAGAAAGAGGCTATGGCACAACACTTGGTAACTCTCTTAGAAGAATTATGCTTTCTTCTTTGCCGGGAGCTGCAGTGAGCCAGGTTAAAATCGAAGGTGTTCTGCATGAATTCAGCTCCATCCCGGGCGTGAAAGAAGATGTTACAGAAATCATCATGAACATCAAAAGCTTAGCAATTAAAAACACAAGCGAAACCAATGAAGTAAAAACTGCTTACATTGAATTCGAAGGTGAAGGTGTTGTGACAGCTGGTGATATTCAGGTGGATCAGGACATCGAGATCATGAACCCTGATTTAGTGATCGCTCATTTAAATGGCGGTGCTGACAGTAAATTATCTATGGAACTTACCATTACCAAAGGCAGAGGATATGTAAGTTCTGATAAAAATAAAAACGATGAACTTCCAATCGGCGTGATCGCAGTAGATTCTATCTATACACCAGTAGAACGTGTCAACTTAACAGTTCAGAATACTCGTGTAGGACAGATCACAGATTACGATAAATTAACACTGGATGTTCATACAAATGGAACACTTGATCCGGATGAAGCAGTAAGTCTTGCAGCAAAAGTATTAAGTGAACATTTGAACCTTTTCATCAACCTTTCTGAAAATGCACAGAAAGCAGAAATCATGGTTGAACATGATGAAGATGAAAAAGAAAAAGTATTAGAAATGAACATTGATGAGCTTGAACTCTCAGTTCGTTCTTATAACTGTCTGAAACGTGCAGGTATCAACACTGTTGAAGAATTATGCAACAGAACACCGGAAGATATGATGAAAGTTCGTAATCTCGGACGTAAATCTCTGGAAGAAGTACTTGCAAAATTAAAAGAACTTGGATTAGAACTTAACCCAAGCGAAGAATAAGGAAAAACTGATTATTTGAAAATCGAATAGTCAGCAAAGCTCCGGTTTATATATAAACTGAAGCTAGGTTGGAGCCAGACCCTCATACGATAAGTCCGAAGAAGCACGTATGTTGGGCGCAACAAATGGAGGATATTAAAATGGCAAAATATAGAAAACTCAGCAGAACATCAAGCCAGAGAAAGGCTTTACTTAGAAACCAGGTAACAGCTTTATTAAACAACGGCAAAATCGTTACAACTGAAGCAAAAGCTAAAGAAGTACGTAAGATCGCTGAAGGTTTAATCGCTCTTGCTATCAAAGAAAAAGATAACTATGAAACAGTAACAGTTACAGCAAAGGTTGCTCGTAAAGATGCTAACGGCAAGAGAGTAAAAGAAGTTGTAGATGGTAAAAAAGTTACTGTATATGATGAAGTAGAAAAGACAATCAAAAAAGATATGCCTTCAAGACTTCATGCAAGACGTCAGATGTTAAAGGTTCTTATGCCTGTAACAGCTAATGCTGACAAAAAACGCGATAAGAAAGAAATCGACATGGTTGCAAAATTATTCGATGAAATCGCACCAAAATATGAAGGACGTAACGGTGGTTACACAAGAATGGTAAAAATCGGTCTTCGTAAAGGTGATGCAGCTATGGAAGTTCTTCTTGAACTCGTATAATCAGCAGATAGAGATTTTTAGACAGCCGGCAGATTTTCTGCCGGCTGTTTTTGTATGTGCGAAAAACAGGAAGGATCACACGCTTGCATGCAGATCTGGAGAGCATTGTGATAACTTGAAAAGTTCGCAAAATCTGCTTTTCTTCACAGCTTTTCTTGCTGTGGAGCATCTTTTGCTATATTTCAGCAGTTTGTACATAGGTATTGACGCTGTCGTAATAAAAAATCTTCTGTAAAATCCATAGTTTTTAATGAAAAGTGAAGAGAAATCTTTTCGTTGTAAATTTACTCTTCTTTAATTTCTAAACTGTGATCGCTCATGTAATCCCCTTGAAATTTGTGAAAAATAGACAAAAATTTAACAAAAATAAAGAAAATTTGTGAAGTAAATAACAAATATAGATTTTTGGATTTAAGTGTGATACAGTAAAAAAAGATAAAAGAAATGAGCGGTAAAAGCTGTAAACAGCGAAAAGTAAAAACAGGGGGAAATGTCAGATGAAGAAGGTTACATTTCAAGGCGGCGTACATCCGAAGGGACAGAAAGAATTATCGAGAAATAAGTCCTTCTCTGTGTACGAGCCGACAGGTGAAATGGTATTTCCATTAAGCCAGCACATCGGTGCTCCGGCAAATCCGGTGGTAGAAAAAGGTGATGAAGTTCTGGCAGGACAAATGATCGCAGAAGCAGGCGGATTTGTATCGGCCAATATCATCAGTTCCTGTTCGGGAAAAGTAAAAGCGATCGAAAAACGTACAACGGCAACAGGTGCGAAAGTTCGTGCGATCGTTATCGAAAATGACGGGCAATTTCGGCAGATCGAAGGCATCGGAAAGGAAGTCGATTATAAGAGCCTGACAAAAGAAGAAATCTTGGGAAAGATCAAAGCAGCAGGAATCGTAGGACTCGGAGGTGCCGGTTTCCCAACTCATGTGAAGCTGGCTCCAAAGAATGCAGATGAGATTACTTATATCATTGCAAATGGATCGGAATGTGAACCATATATTACTTGTGATGATCAGCTGATGCGGAATTTTGCAAAAGAGATCGTGACGGGAATGGAGATTATTCTCAGTCTCTTCCCGAATGCAGAAGGGGTAGTGATCATCGAGGATAATAAACCGGAAGCCATCAAAGCGATGGAAGAAGCCTGCAACGGAGCTGAAAAAGTTCGTGTCCTTCCGGTAAAGACCAAATATCCGCAGGGCGGAGAACGTTCCTGTGTAACAGTTGTAACGGGAAAACATTTGAAATTAGGAATGCTTCCGGCAGATCTTGGTTGTGTTGTAGATAATGTTGCAACGATTTATGCAATTTATAATGCCGTATGCCGTTCGACACCTTTGATGACAAAAGGTTTAACGGTATCCGGTGATGCAGTGAAGGATCCGGGAAACTTTATTGTACGGATCGGAACTTCTTTTGAAGAATTGATCGAGGCGGCAGGTGGGATCAAAGAAGGTGTAGAACTGAAAAAAGCCATTTGCGGCGGTCCGATGATGGGATTTGCTATGTCCCAGATCAATGTTCCGGTACAGAAAAGCAATAATGCGATTACACTTTTAGCAAAAGATCAGGTAGAAACAGCAGAGGAGCAGATGACGGCATGTCTGCGATGCGGAAAATGTACAAGAGCATGTTCTCTCGGTTTGGTTCCGCAGATGATGGCAGCAGCAGCAGAACGGAAAGATTATGAAAAATACGAAAAGAAACTGTTCGGTCTGGAATGTGTAGCATGCGGTTCCTGTACCTATGTCTGTCCGGCAAAACGGCCATTGATGCAGTTGTTTAAAAAAACAAAAGCAGAGATCATGGCTGCAAAGAAAAGGGGGTAATGGAAGATGGCTAAACTGTTAAATGTTTCTTCAAGCCCACATGTGAGAAGTAAATTAACGACACGGGAAATTATGATTCAGGTGCTTTTGGCACTGTTGCCTGTAACCTTTATCGGTATTTTTGAATATGGTAAGGAGGCACTGTTTGTCATTCTTGCGGCAGTGATCTCGTCGGTTGTAACAGAAGCATTGTTTAATATCGTGATGAAAAAAAAGCAGACGATTTCTGACTGCAGTGCGGCAGTGACTGGTCTGATGCTTGCATTGACACTTCCTCCGAGATTACCGTTGTATGTTCCGGTGCTTGGTGGTGTATTTGCCATTTTGATCGTGAAATGTCTTTTTGGCGGTTTAGGACGTAACTTTATGAACCCGGCATTGGCTGCAAGGTGTTTCCTTCTCATTTCCTATGGATCTGTCGTAACGATCTATACGTTAGACGGTGTAGCAACTGCTACTCCACTGGCTGAATATGCTGCAGGAAATGCCGTAGATCTCGCAGCGATGTTCTGGGGAAAATCCAGTGGTGTAATCGGAAGTTCCGTTCTTGGAATTCTGGCAGGTGCACTTCTTTTGATGGCGTGGGATGTGATCGCATATGAAATCCCGACAGCGATGTTACTCTCATTTACCGCATTTATGGCAATTTTTGGTGGTCATGGACTGGATCTGCATTACCTTTTGGTACAGGTTATGGGCGGAGGAATTCTTTTCGGAGCATTCTTCATGGCAACAGATTATGTAACCAGTCCGGTAACTTTCAGAGGAAGGCTGATCTATGGTGCAGCGATTGGTATCTGGTGCGGTCTGTTCCGTATCTTAGGTAATTCCGCCGATTCGGTAAGTTATGCGATCATCATTGGAAATATGCTGGTACCATTGATCGAAGAATATACGATCCCAACAGCTTATGGACATAGAAAACAGAAAGAAGAGTCTGATAAACTTGGAAAAGCGGACTTAAAACCGGCACTGATCCTGTGTGCTATCACTTTGATTGCCGGTGCATTGCTCAGTGGTGTTTATGAAATGACGAAAGACACCATCGCAGAACAGCAGCTGGCAAAAGAAACCGAAAGTTATCAGCTTGTCTGTCCGGATGCGGAAGAATTTGTTTTTGTAGAGGAATATAATGCAGCAGTAGAGGCTTTGAATGGTGAGATTTACGGAGATGGCCTGTATGGAAAAGCCTATATCCAGCAGGTGATCGCAGGAATCGATGCTTCAGGTCAGACCGTCGGTTATGTGATCAGTGCCGCTACCGGTGACGGCTATGATGGAACTATCGCCATGTCAGTAGGAATTGATATCGACGGAACCGTGACAGGAATTGAATTTACAGAGATCAATGAAAGTGCCGGTATGGGTATGCTGTGTGCAGAACCGGAATTTAAAGATCAGTTCAGTGGTAAAAAGGTAGACAGCTTTGTATTAAATAAAGCAGGCGGTTCTGCAAATCCGGAAGAAATTGATTCTGTATCCGGTGCATCAAAATCTTCAGGAGCGATCGTGAATGCAGTAAATGCAGCACTTGGATTTTATGCAGAGTATATGAGATAGGAGGGGAGAAGGAGATGAAAGAAAAACAGTCTTTAATGAGCCTTATTTATGATGGCGTTATCAAATCAAACCCGTCATTGGTATTGATGCTGGGAATGTGTCCGACTCTTGCGGTAACAACCTCTGCATCGAATGGATTTGGAATGGGAGTTTCGACGATGGCCGTTCTGATCGCATCTAACCTTCTGATCTCTTTGCTGAGAAAGATCATTCCGGATGCGGTGAGACTTCCTGCATACATCGTAGTTGCAGCTTCGTTAGTAACTGTCGTAGAAATGGTTACGCAGGCATATCTTCCGGATCTGTATGAATCTTTGGGACTCTACATTCCGCTGATCGTCGTAAACTGTATCATTTTAGGTCGTGCAGAAGCATTTGCATCGAAAAATGATCCGATTCCGGCAGTATTTGACGGGATTGGCATGGGACTTGGATTTACACTGGCATTGATGCTGATCGGCAGTTTCAGAGAACTTCTGGGAGCAGGAACCGTATTTGGTATTCAGATCATGCCTCAGATATATCAGCCGATCGGAATCTTTGTAAAAGCACCGGGAGCATTCCTTGTCATTGCAATGATCATTGCAGTGATGAATGCCCTTAGTCTGCCGACAAGAGCCAATGAAGTTGTCGAAGACTGTGACGGATGCTGTGCAAACTGCAGTAAATGCCCGTCAAGAGAAAAGGAGGTATAACATGACATCTTTGATCGTAATCATCATCACAACTGCACTTGTAAATAATGTTGTTTTAAGTCAGTTTTTGGGAATTTGTTCTTTTCTCGGTGTTTCCAAACAGATCAAGACTTCAGCCAGCCTTGGAGCAGCGGTTACTTTCGTAATCGGTATTGCATCAGCGGTTTCTTATCTGCTTTATCATATGGTGCTGGTTCCTTTGAACCTGACTTATCTTCAGACCATTGTATTCATCCTTGTGATCGCAGCACTGGTTCAGCTGGTAGAGATGTTTCTGAAAAAAACTTCACCGGCATTGTATCAGGCACTGGGAATCTTTCTTCCGCTGATCACGACAAACTGTGCAGTACTTGGAGTTGCGTTGACGAATGTACAGAATGAATATGGTTTTGTAGAAAGTGTTGTTTCAGGTGTAGGTACCGGATTGGGTTATACACTTGCGATCATTCTTCTTGCCAGTATTCGTGCAAGGATTGATGAAAGTGCGATTCCGGCTCCATTCCGCGGTGCACCGATCGTGCTGCTTTCGGCAGCATTGATGGCCATTGCGTTTATGGGATTCAGCGGATTGTCCTTATGATCGGAGGTAATTTATGGGAATTTTAACAGCAACACTCGTAGTTGGTGCAGTCGGTCTTTTGATCGGTATCGCACTGGTTTTTGCGGGAAAGAAATTTTATGTAGATTCAGATGAAAGAGAAGGCATGATCCGTGAATGTCTTCCGGGAAATAACTGCGGTGCCTGCGGCTATGCAGGTTGTGACGGTGTCGCAGCAGCGATTGTCAAAGGCGAAGCACCGGTCAATGCATGTCCGGCAAATACCGCTGAAAATGTAGAAAAAATTGCGGCGATCATGGGTGTGGAAGCAGCAGTGACCGTAAAAAAAGTTGCTTTCGTAAAATGTGCCGGTGATTGTGAGAAAACATCGAATAAATGTAATTATGTGGGGATTCATGACTGTCGTGCCGCAGTGCTGGCAGGGTTATCTGTCTGGGAATGTGATCATGGCTGTCTGGGTTATGGATCCTGCGTGGAAGCGTGTAAATACGATGCGATCCATGTGCGTGATGGTGTAGCAGTTGTAGATCCGGGAAAATGTGTTGGATGCGGAGCTTGTGCAAAAGCCTGTCCAAAAGCTTTGATCGAGCTTCTTCCGGAAAGTCAGAAAACAGCGGTTGCATGTTCGAATCCGGATAAAGGTGCAGAAGTGAAAAAAGTCTGTTCAGCAGGCTGCATCGGTTGTAAGATCTGTACAAAGCAGTGTGAAACAGAAGCGATCACAGTAGACGGATTTTTGGCACATGTGGATCCGGAAAAATGTACCGGTTGTGGAAAATGTATCGAAAAATGTCCTTCCGGTGTTATTCGGCGGTTACGTCATGGAAAATAGAAAAAAGAGTTCTGTCTGGGTCGGGATTTTAACGCTGGCACTCTTTATCGGCTGTTTCATATATGCATTTTTAGGAAAACAGGAAAAAGTATGCGAAAAACAGCTGTTTGCAATGGACACTTATATGACTTTAAAAGCCAGAGGTGAACATGCAGAAGAAGCTGTCGATGCTGCGATTCTGGAAATTGAAAGATTAGATGCATTGTTATCGACGGGGAAGGAATCCAGTGAAGTCTCTAAATTAAATGCCGCAGGATATGGAAGCGTATCGGAAGATACGGCAGAGCTTTTGAAACGGTCAGAAGAAATTTACCAAAGTACCGGAGGCATGTTTGATATTACGATTTATCCGCTGATGGAATTGTGGGGATTTTCCACGAAAGAATACCGGGTACCGGAAGAAACGGAAATCCAAAAGGCATTGTCTTTGATCGGAACTTCTCAAATAAAGTTTGACGGAACGACAGTCACTTTGGGAGAAGGTCAGAAGATCGATTTTGGCGGGATTGCAAAAGGATATACTTCTCATAAAGTCATAGAACTCATGAAATCGTATGGTATCGAAGATGCGATGGTTTCCCTTGGCGGAAATGTGCAGACCATCGGCTTGAATGACAGCAAAAATCCTTGGAATATCGGGATCAGAGATCCGAAAGGGGATGAGAATGATCTGTTAGGTGCCTTGCCGGTATCTGGAAAGGCAGTGATCACTTCCGGAGGATATGAGCGGTATTTTGAAGCAGACGGAAAAACTTATATTCATATTTTGGATCCAAAGACAGGGCGGCCGGCAGAAAGTGACTTGCTGTCTGCGACGATCATTTCAGAAGATGGAACGCTGGCAGATGCCATGTCTACTTCGATGTATCTGATGGGGCTTGAAAAAGCATCAGAATATTGGAGAGATCATCGTCAGGAATTTGATATGATTCTGGTCACGGAAGATAAAATTTATGTGACGGAAGGAATTGCAGACGATTTTCAAAGCAGTCAGCAGTATGAGATCATAAAGTAAGAGAAAAAGCAGTGATTTTTCTCACTATTTGTGCAAAAAAGGAACTGAAGAAAAACAGCTTCAGTTCCTTTTGAACGTATAATTATAGAAAAATCTGATAATCCGATAGTTTATCCGGAAAATTACATTTTTTCAGGTTCAGGATAAGTTTCCCCGAAAGTTTCGACAGTCATAGATTCGATGATCTGTGGAACCATCGGTCTGTCACTCCAGTCGGTACCTACCTGAGCGATACGGTCTACGACATCAAAGCCCTCTACAAGTTTACCGAAAGCTGCGTACTGGCCGTCAAGGTGCGGAGAAGTCTGGTGCATGATAAAGAACTGGCTTCCGGCACTGTTTGGATTCATGGAACGTGCCATAGAGAGTACACCTTCGGTATGTTTTAATGGATTTACGACACCATTCTGGGCAAATTCGCCTTTGATGGAATATCCAGGACCACCCATGCCGTTTCCGTCAGGACAGCCGCCCTGAATCATAAATCCCGGGATAACACGGTGAAAAGTCAGACCGTTATAATATCCTTTTGATGCAAGACTGATGAAGTTATTCACTGTATTTGGTGCGATTTCCGGATAAAGCTCTGCTTTCATCACATCGCCGTTTGCCATTGTAATGGTAATGATTGGATTCTGTGCCATAGTTAAAAATTCCTTTCTGTATGTTTCGTTGAACTTTTTATAGTGTAATATATTTTTATAATTTCGTAAAGTCCAAGATGTGGTTGGAAATCTATCCCTGAAAACCGGCTGTGGAGAGGATTTTGTATGGATTTTCCAAATCACAAACTAATTCGCATATACTAAATATAGAAAAACAACTTGATGAAATAACTGATTTTGTGTCAAGGACTTTATATATGAGAATTAGGGCTGTGCAAGGGTAAATTCCACTGCAAGTGACCAGTATTTCCTGTTTTGGCTAATAATACCAAAATGCCATCTTCGTCTGTCAAGGGGGCAAAAGCCCCTAATGGCAAGCCCTTGACAGACGCTCTGGATTTTGGAACAAGGTAGCTAAGACAGGAATATATAATTATTCTTTCGTGTGAAAGA
>CAZWLV010000014.1:0-9183 GCA_964634715.1 uncultured Lachnoclostridium sp.
GAAAAGCCCGGCAGCTGCCTTGCTCCTCTTCTCAGATAGGCTTTCACTTTATTTCCATATAGAAACGGATCATTTCCACGCACGATTCCCCATTCCATAAGAAGTGCCGCACTTCCTGTGACAAATGGTGTCGCAAAAGAAGTCCCTGTTACGCTGCGATAACCGCCGCCCACAGCCGGTGCCTGAATATCCACTCCCGGTGCAGCCAGA
This sequence comes from uncultured Lachnoclostridium sp., assembly GCA_964634715.1. GTDB lineage: Bacteria > Bacillota > Clostridia > Lachnospirales > Lachnospiraceae > HGM12587. Next base: position 211 of record CAZWLV010000014.1, read on the forward strand.
TCCGGTTTTCCTGCCCATGGCAGTACCCGAAAAGCCCGACCGGAAAAATCCGCATAACTGTCTGTCAAACTGTCATAAGCTGCTACCGAGATCACATTTTCTGCTGATGCCGGCACCGTAAAACTGCCCTCCGGTGACGGATTTAAAAAACGGGTTCTGGAATTTGCCGTTTCAGATACCGGAAGCCACAGATCTGCCAGATTCCATACGATCTTTACAGGTTCGATCACGATTTTCCAGATTCCACTGGAAAGATAGCGTCCTTCCGGAAGAAAATCAAAATAGATTTCCTGCTGGACACTATACGGTGTCGGCGTTCCAAAATAAACTAAAATTTCTGTGTCCTGCATTCGAAAACGCTGAGTTCCAAGCATTTCTTCGATAGGGCCGACTCTGATACCGCCGGGATTTTCCAGATAGATCCTGATCTGATCCGTATAAGATTTCCACAGCTGAAGATTCGTGGAACGCTGATATTCTCCTATGGAAAATTCCTGTATCTCAGTTTCGGTTTCCGAAAATACCAAAGAACGATGCACTCCGGAAGCCCCTTCATTTCCCATTCCGACACAGATCGTATTTTTCCCCACGCCTGCTGCTGTATTTAAGTAAGATTCTAAAAGACTGCTGCCTCTGTGATTTCCGTAATTATTGCCAAAACTGATATTGACTGCCACCGGTCTTTGAAGTTCTGCCGCTTTTTTCAGGCAGTAATCGACTCCTTCCATCAGCTCGATGGTTCTTGGAAATCCATTATTTCCCGGCATTCCAAGTTTTACGACGATCAGTTCGGATTCCGATGCAATTCCACGCAGTCTTCCGCCGCTGCCCCGCCCGTTTCCGGCACCAATCCCCAAGACACTGGTTCCGTGACCGCTGATATCCACACTGGGAACCAGCATTCTCCCTTCTTCGGTCGTCTCTGCTGATAATGCCTGATCGATCTGTGCCGCCGTATATTCCGTTCCCCGTCTGTAACCGTCCGGCGGATTTCCCTGAATTGTCTGATCCCACAGATAAAGGATCCTTGTCGTACCGTCTTCTCTGCAAAAATCCGGATGCCGATAATCCACTCCGGAATCAATGCAGGCAAATAATACGCCTTTCCCGTTTAATCCATTTTCCGTTCTTTGCACTTCCGTAATGCAAGATGCTGCCCTTGCATTATTCAGTGCAAAATACAGTGCCTTTGGTTTTTCCACATACGTTACCTGCGGAATCTCCGTTAAAAGCTCCAAAGCATCTTCACGGATCTTTAAAATGGCAAATCCGCCAGACAGCTCCGTAACTTCTTCTGCTATCTGACGGACATTTTCAAGATTTCCCGTATATTTGATGATAACTTCCCATGTATTTTCCGCAAAGTCATACCCTGTATTCAGACTTTCCGAACGCAGTCTCTCACTTTCCGTGGCATCTAATGCAAGATTCAATAAATTTTCCAGTTTCTGATCATTCATACTTTAGTTTATGCTTAAAACTGTCTTTTATTGTCTGCTTTTTTCCGGCTGGTCATCATTCCGCCGATCTTTCCGGTTTCTTTGGCTGATAAAGAACGCCAGCCTTTTTCCAGCACCTGATCTAACAGTCCCATTTCTTCTGCGATCTCATATTTCATGCGTTCTGAACCTTCCATTTTCTGGATATCTTCTCTCGTGATCTTTTTTTCTTTCATAATCCGGCTCCTTCTGTTTTTTTTAGATTATGACCGGATTTTTCTTATTTCATACACGCTGCGGCAAACGGCATGGATCTCTTTTTAATTTTCAGACAGAAATCTCTTTTCCAAGACAGAACGAATACATCATCCGCTCTTTGACTTTTTTTCCTGTCATCTGCTCTAAAGCTTCTCCATACAATTCCAGCTGCTTTTTATAACGTTTCACCAGCTCTTCTTCTGTGGCTACATGATCCGTTTTATAATCAAAAAGAACATACGCTCCATCTTCTTCAAAATACGCATCAATGATTCCCTGAATCAATACTTCCTGATCACTGTCCTGTTCCGGATAAAGTTCTCTCGCCGATTTTGCAAATACAAATGGCTGTTCTTTATAAAATTTTCCTTCTTTTTCAGCTTTCAGAAGTCTTTTACAAAGATTGCTCTGACAAAACAGGTAGATCTGATAGGCATTGATCGTTTCTGCTGCCGTCTGCGTCAAACGCCCCGCTTCTACCAGTTTTTTGATCTGTTCTTTTACCTGTTCGGAATGCCGGATATTTGAAAAATCCATACATTCCATTAATTTATGATAAGCATTTCCTCGTTCTGTGGCACTTCCTTTTCGTTCTTCTCTTAAAAATGCCGGAACATATGGTACGATCTCAGGCTCTTCAAACATTGCCTGTACTTCTTCCTCCATCGCTGCCATTTTTAATTCTGAAACAGAAACTTTTCCCGGAAGTTCCATTTGTTTTTCATAAGGATAACGATATTCCAGACGTTCTTTCAGATCCTTTGGAATCTCCGCTTTTTTTCTTCTCAGTGCTTCATAATCATATCGGTCACTGATCGCCTGTTCTGTTTTTTTCAAGATCAGCTCTTCTAAAGAAACTGTACGTACTGCATAAGGTGTTTCTTCTCCGGCAGATGCCTGTAAGATCCAGTCCAGAAAACTGTTTGCACTGCACAGCATTTCATACGTTCCACGACTGCAATATTCTTGTTCCAGCGAAAGTTTCTGCAATTTTTCCAATGCATTTTTTATACTTCCGGTCATCACAAGCTTTTCCCTTGCTCTGGTCAATGCTACATAAAGTACACGCAGTTCTTCTCCCAGACTTTCCAGTTCGATCTGTTTTTGTATGACTTTTTTATGCAGTGTCGGCATTTTTTTTCGTTTTTCAGGATCGATCGCATCGATTCCCAATCCCAGTTCCGGATGCATGGCGATCGAAGTTTTCGCATCCTGCTTATTAAACCGTTTTGACAGACCGGAAACAAATACAACCGGAAATTCCAGTCCCTTACTTTTATGGATACTCATAATACGCACTGCATTTTCATTTCCTGCACTTAATTCTGCGATCCCATAATCCACTTCATATTTCTGCAAATTTTCAATATAGCGGACAAAATTGAAAAGTCCCCGATAACTGGTATTTTCATAATCCAGTGCTTTTTGTACGAGCATCTGCAGATTTTCCGCCCTTACTGCACCATTTGGCTGCATTCTTACGATCTGATCATAGGAAGTTCTATCATAAATTTCCCATAAAAGCCTGTGGATCGGCAGATATTCTGCCTTTTTACGCAGTTCCTCTACTAATGTCCAAAAATCCTGCAGTTTTTTTCGAAGTCCGTCTTCTTCTCCCAGATTCGCATACTCTCTGCTTGCCCTGTAATAAGGCAATTCCGGAAAAGCCGAACGGATCTTTGCCATTTCCGACGAATCCAGATCACCGATCGGAGAATGCAGTACGGCTGCAAGCGGAAGATCCTGCTGCTGGTTATCCAATACCCGCAAAAAGTTCAGGATCGTCTGAACTTCCATGGCTGAAAAATATCCTGTGGAAGATCCCGTCACGACCGGAATCCCATAACTTCCAAGGACATTGGAAAACGTATCACTCCAACCGCTCATCGTTCTTAATAAAATGACAATATCTCCGAACTGCACCGGGCGAAGTTCTCCGCTCTTTTTATCCGTTACTTTTGCATTTTCCCGCATTTCCAAAATCTGCTGTGCTACCATGGCAGCTTCTAATTCTGCCTTATCCAGCTTTTCTTCCGTTTCTTCCTCCGGAAGATCTAAAAGCAAAAGTTCCGACTGTACATCTGCTGTTTTTTCCGGATCTGTAAAATCTGCTCCAAGATACAGCATCGCTTCTTTGTCATAGGAAATATTTCCCAGTTCTTTCTGCATGATCCTTTCAAACAGGAAATTTACCGTATCCAGCACTTCTTTTCTGCTTCGGAAATTTTTTGACAGATTGATCCTCTGTGACGTACTTTCTGTCAGCGTATAAGATTCCTGTTTTTCCATAAAAAGCTCCGGTCTTGCCTGACGGAAGCGGTAAATACTCTGTTTGACATCTCCAACCATAAACAGATTATTTCCTCCTGACGGACATTTGGAAATACTTGTTAAGATCAGCTCCTGCACCAGATTGCTGTCCTGATACTCATCGATCATGATCTCATAAAAATATTCCTGATAGGATCTCGCAATTTCTGTCGGAAGATAGGTTCCATCTTTTTTTTCCACAAGGATCTTTAATGCCAGATGCTCCATATCCGAAAAATCCACAATATTGCGTTTTCGTTTCTTTTGTGCAAATCTTTTTGAAAATTCCAGTGCCAGATCGATCAGTTCTTTCCTTGCAGTTTCTGCCGCTTTTTCCGTCTGCTTGATCAGCTCCGGCGGCATATAGAAGAACTGTTTTTCAAGATTTTCCAGACTTTTCTTCATACGTTTTCTGGAATCTTTCACAAGTTCCTTTATTTCCGGATCTGCCTCCGGCATTTTTTTTCTGGAAAGTGCTGTAAAACTGATCCCTCTGACTGCTTTTGAATGTTCTTCATACGTATTTCCACTGCTGATCGTTTCTAAAATTCTCCGATCATCTAACAGTGCTTCGTCGTAAAAAACCGGACCACCGATTCCATGGCAAAGATCGATCATCTGTGCATTTTCCAAAAGCAGGCTTTCGATTATTTTTTTCACATGCCGAAGGATCACTTCCTCTGAAATTTTATCTTCTTCCAAAAGATGCTCCAGCCATTCTTCCGGAAAAGGGTCACTTACAGAAAATTCATACAGTCCTAAGATCAGTTCTTCCAGCAAAGCATCGCTTTTTCCTGAGGCATAGCATTCTACAAAATGCAGAAATTCCGGACTTTTTTCTTGATATTTTTCTTCCAGAAGTTCTTTTAAAATATCCTTTTTTAACAGCTTTAATTCTCCTTCATCTGCTACCCGGAATGCCGGATCCAGATCGATCTGTCCAAAATGGTTTCTTAAAATATAGGCACAAAAACTGTCGATGGTCGTAATCTGTGCGTGAGGCACCAGTGCTTCCTGTTTTTGCAGATATCCATTATTTGGCTGTTCTTCCAGTCGTTTTCTGATCGCTGCACCGATACGCTCTTTCATTTCTGCTGCGGCTGCCTTGGTAAATGTTACGACCAGCAGATGATCCACATCTACAGGATTCGTTTCATCACATACCATTTCCATAATACGCTCGACCAGCACCGCTGTTTTTCCGCTTCCGGCAGCCGCTGATACGAGGATATTTCGATTTCTTAATTCAATGACCTTTTTCTGATCTTCTGTCCACATTACTCCCATTGAAATTTCTCCAATTTTCTATAAGATGTTTCTTTTGCCGAAAATCCACAGATTCCCTGATAAGCACAATAATCACAAGCTGTTCTTGTTCCTGATCCATATGGATTTACCGGAATCTTTCCTTCCATGATCTCTAAGCTGAGTTCTCCGATCTTTTTCTCCGCTAACTGCTGAAGCTGTTCAAACTGCTCCGTGGAAATTGCGTTGGATGTTTTTGAAAGACTTCCGTCTTTGTTATAGCTGATTGGAAGGATCTGTGATTTTCTAACAGTTTCACCGCTCTGCTGATCCATATATCCTATGATCTTCGTATCCGCATTACAGATCCCATCTAATGACATTTCTTTTAACAAAGCTTCTTCTAACCGATCTTCACTGATCTCCGCATCGCTCTGGATCAGCGGATCTTTCATCGGAAAATAAAATAATCCTGCCGGAATGATCTCCTGCTCCGGATGTTCCTTTTTCTCTAGCTCCATTGCCGCAGTCAGATAAACTGCCAGCTGCAGCTGAAGTCCGTTATACAATGCCGTCAGATCAAATGATGCGGATCCGCTCTTATAATCCATCACACGGACATACACCTGATCATCTTCCCTGTAAGTATCAATACGATCGATCCTTCCATGAAGTGTCAGATTTCCTTCTTTTAGATAAAACGGAACTTCTGTCTGTTCCGGCACGAACACACCTTTTTTGATCTGTTCTGTCAGTGCCCAGACTGCACGTTTGACAAGACGATGCAGACGTTGGATCATATATTCATTTCTTGCAGTGTCAAAAAGCAGTGTATTTCGGTAATCTGTGATCACTTCTTCTACGCATTCTTCAGCCAGAGTTTCTCTTTCTTTTTCCCTGATCGAAAACCAGTCATAGGAAGATTTGTCCATTTTGACTACAAAAAGCTCTACCGCCCGATGCAGAAGATTTCCCATATCTACCGCTGCAAATTCATAAATTTCCCGTTCTTTCAAACGAAGCCCGTACTGTAAAAAATGTGCATACGCACAGGCTGCATACCGTTCCAGTCTGGTCACACTGTAGATTGGCTGTTCCCCGTACATGGCTTTTGCCACAGCAGCTCCAAGAGACGTTTCTGTATCTCCTTTTAAAAGCTGTTTCCACAATTTTTCAAAATGCTGCTGAAACTTTGGTGATTCTTCATACCATCGCATCAACGCCCGAAATGCTTCTTCTTCACTCTCTTCTTTTATCCGATCCGTCAGATATTCCAGTCCCTGTTCCGGAGTTTCCAGACTTTTGACAGAATCTGTCTCAGCCTTCACGATTTCTAGCTGAGGAAACATTTTTGTAAACACTGCATTTAAATAAGACGGTCTTAATGCCGCTCCATGGATATCACTGGAGGCATAAGAAAGTTCTAAATGATCCGATGCTTTCGTCAATACATAATACAGATAAAATTTCTGCAAATAGATCTGTTCTTTTGCCGTCGGTGCCAGTGAGGCATGATTTTCTTCTAAAAATTCTCTTTCCAGCTGTGAAAGGATTCCGCCGCCGTTGAAACTTTTCGGGATATTTCCTTCATTGGCTCCCAAAAGAAAGATCACTTTCACATCTTTTAGCTTTGTACGTTCCATATCCCCCACAACAACTCTGTCGCTTCCCGGCGGGATCACACCAACTTTCACTTCCGAAAAACCGGCATCTAAAAGATCTGAAAATTCTTCTAACGAAATCTTTTCTTCTCCCAAAAGCTCCACATATTTTTCCAGAAGTTCCATGATCACCCGAAAGATCTGATGATATTCTTTTGCCGTAACCGGATCACCAGCGGATTCAAACGCTTCTTCTTTTACCGCAAGCTGTTTTTCCACTTCCAGTCTTTCCATCAATCCATACAAAGCAGTGCTTTTTTCCCGAATGGTACTTTTTTTACTGCACAGCACCGAAACGGTTTCTTCCACGCTCTCATAAAATTTCTCTCTTACTGCATTTAATGTCTGTAACTGCTCTTCTGTTTGATTTTTTGCATAACGGATCCATTTTTCTGCATATTTTTTTCTTCCGCGAATGCCCAGTGCCAGACAATAATTTTCCAAAAGGTCTGTCTCTTCTGAAGAGATTCCCGAAAATCCACTCCGCAGATACCGAAATACCGTTTCATAAGAAAAATTTTCTTCTGCCATCTTTAAAAATGCACGGAGAAATTCTACAAATGGATGAGACAATGCATTTTTCTTTTCATCAAGAAAGACCGGAATCCCGTATTTTGGAAAAATCCTTCCCACATGTTCCTGATAATCCATACTTCCCAAAACTACCGCAAACTCACCATACCGGTAATTTTTTTCTCTGACCATTTTCCGGATCTGAACCGCAGTTCCTGTGATTTCTTCCATGGCAGTACGATATTCTCTGATCCTGATATGCTCCGGTACATCTTCGTAGACCGATTTTCCGCCACGAAACAGATGCTGCTCTAAAAAAAGCAGATCGTTTCTCTCTCCAAAACGATGATGCTCTGTTCCATCACACAAGATTGCCTGATCTATACGGACTCCTGCCGCAGTAACTGCTTCTGTCACATGCTGGATCATTTTTTTACTCAGATAAAAGAGTTCTGTTTTTCCAAAAACGCTATAAGGATCTTCTCTGGTATCCAGTGTCACTGTCAGATAAACCCTCTCTGCGATCTTGCACAGCCCTTGGATCAGCTGTAACTGCACCGGATTAAATGCTGTAAATCCATCTAGTACGATCACCGATCCTTTTAATTTTTCTGACTGTTCAAGAACCTCATTTAACACCTGAAGGATCTGATCGGAAGTCATATATTCCTGTCCCATATATTCTAAAAATGCTTCATAAAGCACCTGCACATCTTTTAATTTTCTTGTGAGCAGTTCACGGTTTCCTGATCTTTCAATCATTTCTTTTAAAAGCTCCGGTGTTACCTGATACTGCATAAATTCTGAGATCAAAGATTTTACTTCACTGATATAGCCTAATTTTTTTAAATTTCTTCCTAAAAGCATCAGTTCTTCTTCATGCTCTGATGCCAGTTTTCTAAGCACGATATTTTTTCCTGTTTCTTCCAAGATCAGCCGGCTTCCATTTCCCGTTTCTTCTAAAATTCTCAGTGCCAACCGCTGAAAACTGACGACATCGATATTAAAAATCCCTTTTCTGGGATGCATTGTTACGAAATCTCGCTGTGTTTGAAGTGTAAACTGCTCCGGAACGATACAGTAGTATCTTTTTTCCGGATGTTCCATCGATTCTTTTATGATCTTATTATAAATATATGTCGTTTTTCCGAAACCGGAATTTCCATAAATAAATTGTAAAGACATTCCCTGCTCCTTTGATATTTCATCACTGTCCATTGCTTTCGACTGATCGGGTCAAATGATCTGCATGAACAGTCCGATCTGTTCTTTTTGTAGTGTATCATATCTTTTTCTATTTGTCTTAGGATTCGTTCTGTATTTTCCAGCGTATTTTTTCACAACTGCCGTTCATAATTTGTTCATTTTATTTTCACGAACCTTTCATTTTCCAAACACGATTCCTTCATTTTTCCTTTCTATAATAAACTCATAAACATCAAGGTAATGCTTAAAAGAACTTTTTCATAAATAAATGCCAGATAGCAGCCTATCTGGCATCCTCCCTTTTTTAAGACCCACACGGGTCTTTTTCTCCGCAATTTTTT
>CAZWLV010000014.1:9283-17865 GCA_964634715.1 uncultured Lachnoclostridium sp.
TCTGGCATCCTCCCTTTTTTAAGACCCACACGGGTCTTTTTCTCCGCAATTTTTTCCACTACTTGCGTAAATAAAAACGCCTTGTGATCTTTTGGTGAAAAAGTTCACAAGACGTTTTCTATAATTTATACTTCAAAGATCATATCACCGTACGACGGCATCGGCCACATATCTTTTGCTACGATCATTTCTAACTGATCGATCGGTTTGCGAAGGGCATCCATTGCCGGAACAACTTCATGGTTAAAGAATTCTGCCTGTTCTTTTCCCCGTCCGAGCTTTTCTCCTTCAGCTTCCAGATTTACCAGTTTCACCAATGCTTCTTTTGCATCTGCAAGAAGCTGTGATGTTTCTTTTAAAATCTCTGTCTGTACAGAAGCATCTACATCACAGGCTTTTACTGCGATCACGGTATCTGCCAGTTCTTTCGTATATTTCATGGCAGCCGGGATCAGCTGTTTGCTGGCAATATCGATCATGGATTTTGCTTCGATATTGATTACTTTTGCATACGTTTCATACTGGATCTCTGCACGGGATTCCAGTTCTGCTCTCGTAAATACACCGAATTTTTCAAACAATGCCACTGCTTTTTCCGTTGTCAGTGCCGGAATCGCATCTACCATCGTCTTTAAATTCGGCAGACCACGCCGTTCTGCTTCTTTTACCCACTCATCAGAGTATCCGTTTCCATCGAATACGATCTTTTCGTGTTCCATGAAATATTTTTCGATCAGATCGTGGATCGCCATTTCTTTATCTTCGGCAGCTTCGATATAATCACATGCTTCACAGAACGCTTCTGCTACGATGGTATTTAATACGGTATTTGGTTCTCCGCCGGAATCTTTTGCTCCTACCATACGGAATTCGAATTTATTACCTGTAAAAGCAAATGGTGATGTTCTGTTACGGTCTGTTGCATCTTTCGCAAAATCCGGAAGTGTTTTTACACCGGTTGCAAGACGTTCCCCTTTCAGTGAATGATTTGCAGATCCTGTACTGATCAGCTGATCCATCACATCATGAAGCTGATCGCCTAAGAATACGGAAATGATTGCCGGCGGTGCTTCGTTTGCTCCCAGTCGGTGATCGTTTCCTACATCTGCTGCAGATTCACGCAAAAGATCAGCATGAACATCTACTGCTTTTAAAATACATGCCAGAACCAAAAGGAACTGCATATTTTCATGCGGTGTTTTTCCCGGTTCCAAAAGATTGATCCCGTCATCTGTGGTCAGGGACCAGTTGTTATGTTTTCCGGATCCATTCACACCTGCAAATGGTTTTTCATGAAGAAGACATACCAGACCGTGATGATTTGCGATACGTTTCAAAGTTTCCATAATGATCTGGTTATGGTCTACCGCAACATTCACTTCTGCGTAGATCGGAGCAAGCTCATGCTGTGCCGGAGCTGCTTCATTATGCTGGGTTTTTGCACTGACACCCAGCTTCCATAATTCTTCATTGACATCTTTCATGAATGCACCGATACGTTCACGGATTACTCCGAAATAATGGTCATCCATTTCCTGCCCTTTTGGCGGCATTGCACCAAACAGAGTACGGCTGGTAAAGATCAGGTCTTTTCTCTGTAAATATTTTTCTTTATCGATCAGGAAATACTCCTGCTCCAATCCTACAGACGGAGTCACCTTTTTCGAGGTAGTATTTCCGAAAATGCGAAGCAGTCTTAAAGACTGTGTATTAATAGCCTGCATCGAACGAAGCAGGGGAGTTTTCTGGTCTAAAGCTTCTCCTGTATAAGAACAGAAGGCTGTTGGAATGCAGAGTGTTGCACCGGTCGCATCCTGTCTTACGAATGCCGGAGATGTACAATCCCATGCGGTATAACCTCTTGCTTCAAATGTTGCACGTAATCCTCCCGATGGGAAAGATGACGCATCAGGTTCTCCTTTGATCAGCTCTTTACCGGAAAAGTTCATCAAAACCTTTCCGTCCTGCATCGGTGCTGAAATAAAGGAATCATGTTTTTCTGCTGTGGAACCAGTCAGAGGCTGGAACCAGTGTGTATAATGTGTAGCACCTTTTTCGATCGCCCATTCTTTCATCTCATGGGCAACTACATCCGCTGTTACGAGATCTAATTCTTTTCCTTCTTCCATGGTCTTTTTTAATTCCTGATAGACCTTTTTCGGAAGTCTTGCTTTCATAGCGGAATCGTTAAATACATTTTCACCGAATATTTCTTTTACGTCGATAAATTCACTCATAAATGATCCTCAATAAGTATGACTGCACTTCATCCGGCAAAGTTTCCCTTCAAAAAAATGCAGTATCTCTGCCATATAGGAAAGGCGTTCCACAAGTGAAACGCCTTTGTATCCATCATAGTTCCAAAACTGACAATTAAGCCTGTCCGATAGAACCAAAGATTTCCATTTTTTCTTTAACTTTTGCTTTGATAGCTTCTGTACCTGGAGCTAAAAGTTTACGTGGGTCAAATCCTTTACCTTCTAAGTCTTTGCCTGCTTCGATGTATTTACGTGTAGCTTCTGCAAATACTAACTGGCATTCTGTGTTAACGTTGATCTTAGCAACACCAAGGTTGATTGCTTTTTTGATCATGTCATCTGGAATACCTGTACCACCGTGAAGTACTAATGGCATATCGCCTGTTAACTGCTGGATTGCATCCAGAGTTTCGAAAGAAAGTCCAGCCCAGTTTGCCGGATATTTTCCGTGAATGTTACCGATACCAGCTGCAAGGAAATCGATTCCAAGGTCAGCGATCATTTTACATTCGTTAGGATCTGCACATTCGCCCATTCCTACAACGCCGTCTTCTTCTCCACCGATAGAACCAACTTCTGCTTCGATAGATAATCCTTTTTCTCTGCAAACTGCAACTAATTCTTTTGTTTTAGCTACGTTTTCTTCGATTGGATAGTGAGAACCATCGAACATTACTGAAGAGAATCCAGCTTCGATGCATTTGTAGCAGTGATCATAGCTGCCGTGGTCTAAGTGAAGAGCTACTGGAACTGTGATGTTCAGTTCTTCTAACATACCGTTTACCATACCAACGATTGTTTTGTAGCCGCCCATATATTTACCAGCACCTTCAGATACACCTAAGATAACTGGGGAATTGCATTCCTGAGCTGTTAATAAGATTGCTTTTGTCCATTCTAAGTTGTTAATGTTGAACTGACCTACTGCATAGTGGCCTGCTTTTGCTTTTTTGAGCATTTCTGCTGCTGAAACTAACATAACATTACCTCCATTTAATAATGATGTATGAGAAAAATCCCATTTGAACTCATTATAACGCATTTTTGCTGAATTGGAAACAGTTTTTTACTTCTTTTCGTTCTTTTTCATCATATATATCGAAAAAACGATCAATCCGACTCCAAAAATCAGGAAAAGGACACTAAAGATCATCATCAGTGTATAATCACTGCCTCCATTGTCCATACGTGAACCAAAAATCTGATATGCCATATACAGCAGATAAACTCCTGCCATTGCATAAATGGCTGCTCTTCCTTTGTCTTTATTATTCATCCTTTTTTACCTTTCTGTTTTATCATTAATTTAAGATCCATCGGGCTGTCAAAACATGCTCGCCGCTCATCATGACTGTCGTATCATCCGTGATCACCTGACCGCTGTAGATCCAGCCGTCAAACTGATATCCGTCCTTTTCCGGAACAGGAAGTGTCCCATAAGTTTCCCCAAAGATCACCTTTTTTTCCATTGCTTCGGATTCATCTGCAAATTTTCCGCCATCCAGATCATATTTCACTATGATCTCTGCCGGTTCCCAAACAGCATAAAGCGTTACATCATTTTCGATTTTATTTTCTTCGAAATCCCATGTTTCAGCAAGGTATTCATCTTTGGATGTCACCCATTTTACAAACGTATATCCCGGCTTTACCGGTACTTCCGGATCTTTTGCATATTCGCCATATCCCAATACCTGTTCTGCAACTTCACTTCCGCCATCTGTATCAAATGTCACATGGTATCCGCCATTTACAGCAAAGAAAATGACCAGAACCACGATCAGTACTACAAAACCTCCGATCATACCATCTAAAATTCTGATCGGTACATCTTTTGATCCATAGATTCCTTTGCCGATCCACCGTTTTTGTGTTTTTTCCGATGTTTCACTTTTCTGTTCCGTTGTTTTTTTTGCTTCTTCCATTACGCACGACCTCGTTTTTCGCTTTTTTAATCTCCCTCTTAAATTTTAATTTTACAGAATTTATACTTTTTCGCAACTCTATTATCTAAAAAAAGACTCTTAATCTGTGAAACTATGAGAAACACGCTCTGCGAGTTTCGTGAGGTCTCACAGTGCTCCTCGAATGCTTTTACAAGCACAGTATTTTCATCGCTGCTTACGTAAAATAACCGGGGAATCCCTTCCCCGGTTATGCAATTCCTATTCTTATTTACGAACAAGGTATTTTCTCATATCAATTGAAACAGCAACTAAGATGATCAGACCTTTGATTACGTACTGTAAGTTTGCGTTGATCGCTAAGAACTGTAATGCTACGAAGATGATTCTCAGTAAGAATACACCTAATACAACACCACTGATCTTACCAGTACCACCTACGAATGATACACCACCGATAACGCAGGCAGCGATCGCATCACATTCGTAGTTCAAACCTGTATTTGCCTGGTTAGAACCGATACGTGCTGATTCGATGAAACCTGTGATACCATACATAGCACCTGCAAGTGTATGAACAAGGATTGTTGTTTTTGCTACGTTTACACCGGATACGTTTGCAGCTTCCGGATTAGATCCTACTGCGAACATATTCTTTCCGAATGTTGTTTTGTTCCAGATAAACCACATCAGTGCAACTACAAGACATGCATACCATACATAGTTTGGAATTGGTGTGTTGCCTAATGAGATCACACTGCCGGATACGAAGTCTTTAAATGAACTGTCCAGACCTGAAAGAGGCTGTCCGTTGTTTCCGTTGATCATAAGGTACATTAAAAGGAAACCATATACGATCAACTGTGTAGCCAAAGTTACGATGAATGGATGTAAGCTGAATTTTGCAACGAAGAAACCGTTGACCCATCCTACTAAAGCACCCACTGCGATAACGATCAGGATTACAAGCCAGATCGGCATTACCGGAAGATCCGGGAACATTTTTGATGCATAAGTAGTTGCCTGTAACAGAGATGCTGAAATACAAGCTGTTAAACCTACTACACGACCTGCTGAAAGGTCAGTACCTGTTAATACGATACATCCCGCAATACCGCAGGCGATTGGAATATTCGCTGCTGCGAGGGAAACGATGTTTACGATTGAGTTTACGGATAAGAAACGATGATTCTGTGTGTATGTATAAATAACTGCAATGACCAGCAAAATGTACAGTGCATTATTTAACAGTGTTTCTTTCCAGAAAGTTTTTTTATCTTTGCTATCCATTGCTTTATAGCCTGCATAGCTTTCTTTCATATTGGCAATAACTTTCATGCTGTACTGCCTCCTTTACACATATTTTGCAGCAAGAGTCATAATCTCTTCCTGAGTTGTATTTTTTGCATCTACTTCACCTGCAAGACGTCCGCCTGACATAACAAGAATTCTGTCACAGACACCTAAAAGTTCAGGCATTTCAGAAGATACCATGATAACGGTCTTGCCTTTTGTTGCAAGATCGATGATCAGCTGATAGATTTCATATTTTGCACCAACGTCGATACCACGTGTCGGTTCATCCAAAAGCAGTACTTCCGGTTCTGTCAGAAGCCATCTGCCGAGGATTACCTTCTGCTGGTTACCACCGGACAGAGAACGGATCTTTGTATCCTGAGACGGTGTTTTCGTTCTCATGGCATTGATCGACCATTCTGTGTCGGCTTTCATTGTTTTATCATTCAGATAAATACCGCCTTTTAAATGCTTTTTCAAGCTGGAAATAACAGTATTTTCACGAATGCTCAAAATACCAAAAATACCTGTTGCACGACGTTCTTCTGTCAGCAGTGCAAATCCGTTTTTAATGGATTCTCTGGCATTACGGTTCAATACCGGTTTTCCATCTAAACTGATCTTTCCTGCTTTTCTTGTGGCAATACCAAAAATATTTTCCAGAGTTTCTGTACGGCCGCTGCCGTCGAGACCTGCAATTCCAAGGATTTCGCCTTTGTGAGCTTTAAAAGATACATCTTTTAATAAAGAATACTGTGCTGTCAGACCTTCTACTTCTAAGGAAACATCACCGATCTTGTTTGTTTTTGGCGGGAACTGATTGCCCAGCTCACGACCAACCATCAGTCGGATGATTTCTTCCATCGTCAGATCTTTCGCAGGTTTTGTCGCAATATAAGTACCATCTCGCATGATGGTTACTTCGTCAGAAATTCTTAAGATTTCTGCCATTTTATGAGAAATATATATGATACCGCATCCTCTGTCACGAAGCATATTGATAATTTCGAATAATTTTTCTACTTCCTGCTCTGTTAAAGATGATGTCGGTTCATCAAATACGATAATTTTCGAATTAAACGAAACAGCTTTGGCAATTTCAACCATCTGTCTCTGGGATACCGGCATGGTACTCATGATTTTTTTCGGGTCTACTACCAGTCCCAATTCTTCAAATAAAGCTTTTGTATCATTATAGATTTTCTTTTCATCTACCATGACACCGGCTTTTTTCGGATAACGTCCCAGCCAGAGATTGTCCATAACGTTTCTCTTCAAAGCCTGATTTAATTCCTGGTGTACCATCGCCACACCATTTTCTAATGCTTCTTTTGAGTTTTTGAAGTTAACTTCCTTACCTTCTAAAAGAATTTGTCCGCTGTCTTTTGCATACATACCGAACAAACATTTCATCAGAGTAGATTTTCCTGCACCGTTTTCTCCCATCAGTGCATGAACCGTACCTCTTTTCACTGTCAAAGAAACATGATCCAGTGCTTTTACACCCGGGAATTCCTTACATATGTCTGTCATTTGTAATAGAACATCATGTCCCATATTATGCCCTCCATAAAACATATGACCCGTTTGGTATCAGATCATCATTTTTTCTATCTTTTTGAACAATAAGATTCTTCCACAAAATAAGGGTGGCCGCTATTATCTAACAGCCACCCATTGTTTTTCGAGCACTTATTTTATTCTAGAGAATTATTCTCCTGTATATGCTGCGTATGGGATATAGATCTTGTTGTTAAGACCTTCTGCTTTTGTATAGGAATCTGTATCATCTAATACATCTCCGCCTGAGCATACGTTTTCTGTTAAGTCTGCGATACAGTTAGCCATACCTTCTGCATCCTGTTTGATTGTACCGATCATAGAACCTTCTGCGATCAGAGCTTTTGCAGCATCTGTAGCATCTACACCGAATACTGGGATCACTACAGCACCGTCTGTGTTGTATCCAGCATCTTTTAATGCAGAGATAGCACCTTCAGCCATACCGTCGTTGTTACAGATAACAAGTTCGATCATGTTGCCGTTAGCTTCGTTGTACTGTGTAAGGTTTGTCTGCATATAAGCCTGAGCTGCTGTTGCACTCCAGTTACCATCCTGGTCTACCTGATATTTATCTGTGTTAGAAGCATCGAAGTAAACAAGTTCTGGTTTTCCAGCTTCTGTAAGAACTGCGTTAGCATCTTCAACACCATACTGTGTACGAGCGATTGCTTCTGCGTTTCCTAACTGTCCCATGAACATAGCATAAGAGATCTGTCCGTCGCCGTTTAAGTCAACTGCATCATAGTTTTCTACTAAGTATTCACCGATCATTTTACCCTGCATATGTCCAGCTTCCGGAGCATCTGTTCCTACGAATGCACATTTGTCATAGCTTCCAAGAACTGTTCCTTCTTCGCCTTCACCTTCAACTGCTCTGTTGAAGAAGATAACTGGGATACCAGCTGCTGAAGCTTTGTCTACGATTGCCTGTGAAACGTCAACTGCACCTGAAGTAACTACGTTAACTACTAAGCATGTAGCACCTGTCTGGATTGCTGTGTCGATCTGTTCGTTCTGTGTTGTCTGGTTGCTGTTAGAATCATAATCCTGATAGTTGATTCCAGCTGCATCGAATGCACTGTTTAATGCTGTTCTAACAGATGAAAGATAAGTATCTGAATATGTATACCAGAATACAGCTACTAAAGAATCTTCATCAACTACATCTGCTACTTCGTCAACAACGTCGTTTGCTTCATCTGCTGCATCGTCTGCTACGTTGTTATCTGCAGGAGCATCTGCATCACTGCTTCCACATCCAGTTACCATTGTTGCTGCCATTGATACGCATAATAAAGCAGCTAAAAGTTTCTTTTTCATATAAAAAAACCCCCTTAAATTTTTAACCGACCTCTTCGGTTTTCTTACTTACGGAGTATAGCACCTTTCGTATAAAATTTCCATATTTTTTTCAAAAAATTCACAAAAAATAGTAGGTTTTTCACTATTTTGTTGATTTTCACCAAATTCCAATCCAACATTTTGTATAAAACCTACTAATCTTTTTATTTTTTTATGATAATATCGATGGCTTTCTGATTGTTAGAAATTTCCACATTTT
>CAZWLV010000015.1:0-11324 GCA_964634715.1 uncultured Lachnoclostridium sp.
GATTAATGCTTTCATTAATCTTCTGCCACACATATTTTGTGACACAGCCGCCGGAACCTTCACATCCCGATGCTCCCGGAAGTCCGCCGCAATCCACAGGATCCAAGCTTCCCTCTAATGCTCTTAGGATATCACCTACTGAAATTTCATTTGCCGGTTTCGCTAAAACATATCCTCCGCCGGCTCCTCTGATACTGGAAATCATTCCTGCTTTACGCAGCTTTGGAATCAACTGTTCCAAATAACTTTCAGATATCTTCTGTCGTGCCGCAATACTCGCAATGGAAACTGCTTCTTCCTTACTGTGGATTGCCAGATCAATCATGGCACGAAGTCCATATCGTCCTTTTGTTGACAGCTTCATATCATTCCTCTTTTTTATTCCGACCATTTTTGTCGGATTTCTGTAATTGATATTAAACCTATGTATGCGTTCTGTCAAGTTTTCTTTTGGAATATATTTTAAAAAAATGGAAAATTTTATGAATGTAAAAAACAGCTTTATACGTGGAACCCTCCTGCTTACTTTCGCCGCCTTGATCAGCAGATTGATGGGTTTCTTCTATAGAATATTCCTGGCGAATACGATCGGTGCAGAAGGAATGGGAATTTATCAGCTGATCTTTCCGATCTACTCCGTCTGCTTTTCTCTTTGTGCTTCCGGAATCGAAACTGCCATTTCCAAACTGACTGCGGAAAAATATGCTGTCAAAAAACCTTCGGAAGCTTTTGGAACATTAAAAGCCGGGATTGCGATCGCTCTTACACTCTCTGTTATCTGTTCCCTCTTTATCTATAAATATGCACAGCCTTTGGCCATTTCTTTCTTAAAAGAACCCGCCTGCGAAGAACTTTTACGGTTATTATCATTTACCATTCCTTTAGGCACTGTTCATTCCTGTATTTATGGTTACTATTTTGGCATTCATAAAGCCGGTGTTCCTGCCGCCGCCCAGTTGATCGAACAGGTCAGCAGGATCGGCTGTGTTTTTCTCCTTTACCGGATCTGTCTCCATAACGGGACAGAACTTTCTCCCATGATCGCTGTACTCGGACTTGTGTTCGGTGACCTTTGTGCCATGCTTTTTGCATTGACTTGTTTTTCTTTTCACCCCAAAAAACTGCCTGCTCTTTCACTTGACCGTTATTTTTCCTGCACCAAAGAAATCCTTTCGCTTGCCACACCTCTAACCGTCAGCCGGATCTGTATTAATCTGCTTGCCAGTCTGGAAGCTGCCATGATTCCAAATGCTCTGAAAACTTATGGCATGGATTCAGCTTCCGCTCTGAGCGTATACGGCATTTTAAATGGAATGGCACTGCCTTTTATCCTATTTCCCAATGCACTGACCGGATCGCTCTCTTTAATGCTGCTTCCGGCTGTTTCGGAATCCCATGCAAACGGTCAGCTGCATGCCCTTAAAAATACGATCAAAAAAACGTTTTCTTTTTGTCTCCTTCTCGGCATTGCGTTTCTCTGCTTTTTTCTTCTGTTCGGTAATTTCTTAGGCGAATTTTTCTTTTCCAGCCAGCTTGCCGGCACTTTCATCACGATCCTTGCATGGATCTGTCCTTTTTTATATTTAAACACTACGATGAACAGTGTCCTAAACGGTCTCGGACTGACACATATTACATTTTTCAACGGGATCTTTGCTCTTTTTCTGCGGATCGGCTTTATTTATTTTTTCATCCCGAAGGTCGGAATCTATGGTTATCTTCTCGGACTTCTTATCAGCCAGCTCTTTACGACCTGTTCAGGAATCCTTTTTTTACATCGTTTATTTCAAAAAGCTGACAGTTGATTTCATTTTTGAACTATATTATAATGAGCGTTATCGAACTTGAAAAAGCTTTTTGCAAATGAAAAGAGGATACTTTTATGGGATTTGAATTTATGAAAAAACTTCCGACTCCTGCTGAGATCAAAGAGCAATATCCGATCTCAAAGGAGATTCAAAAAGTCAAAGCCGAACGTGATGAAGAGATCCGAAAAGTCATCACCGGCGAAAGTGACAAATTTCTCGCCATCATCGGTCCATGTTCTGCCGATAATGAAGAAGCCGTATGTGATTACATCAGCCGTCTGGCTCCGGTTCAGGAAAAGATCAAAGACAAAGTCATTATCATTCCAAGGATCTATACAAATAAGCCTCGTACAACCGGAGAAGGATATAAAGGCATTGTACATCAGCCGGATCCGGAAGGAAAACCGAATCTGACTGCCGGTCTCATCGCCATGAGAAAAATGCATATGCGTGCTATCGTAGAAACAGGACTGACACCTGCTGACGAAATGCTTTACCCTGAAAATTACAGATATCTTTCCGATATCCTTTCTTATGTAGCCATCGGTGCCCGTTCCGTAGAAGATCAGCAGCACCGCCTGACCGTCAGCGGCTTTGATGTTCCTGCCGGCATGAAAAACCCTACCAGCGGAGATATGAGTGTCATGTTAAACTCCGTTGTAGCAGCACAGCATGGGCATACTTTTATTTACCGCGGCTGGGAAGTCAACACCGACGGAAATCCGCTTGCTCACGTAATCTTAAGAGGTGCCGTCAATAAACGTGGTGTAAATCAGCCGAACTACCACTATGAAGATCTGATGACACTGCTTTCTCTTTACAACGAAAGAAATCTCCAGAATCCGGCTGCCATCATCGATACGAATCATTCAAATTCTGCAAAAAAATACAAAGAACAGATCCGTATCACCAAAGAAATCCTGCACAGCCGCCGCTATAATCCGGATATCAGAAAACTTGTCAAAGGTGTTATGATTGAAAGTTATATCGAAGAAGGCAATCAGAGCATTCATGAAAAATGTTATGGAAAATCCATCACTGATCCATGCCTTGGCTGGGAAGATTCTGAAAAACTGCTCTATGAAATTGCAGAAAACTGTTAATCTGATCTTAAATTTGGTTATTCAAAAGGGACTGCCCGGAATGTTCTTTTCCGTCAGTCCCTTTTTTACTCTTTTTTATATTTTCCCTTAATCAGCTTCTTGGATGAAATTTTTTATAAACTTCTCTTACATTCCCGGTCTGCATGTCCACATACATCTGCACGGAAGACAGATCCGAATGCCCCATCATCTGCTGCACCGACTGTGCATCTGCTCCATTTTCCAAAAGATGTGCCGCAAAAGAATGTCTGAACGTATGCGGTGTGATCTCTTTTTCAATCCCCGCTTTTTCTCCATAATATTTGATCAGCTTCCAAAATCCCTGACGGCTCATAGGCTGTCCGGAACAATTTACAAACAGATCCTCTTTTTCTTCGGTTCCGATCATCTGTTTTCTCGTCTTTTCCAAATACTTCTGTAACGCCTCTCTGGCATCATTCCCAAATGGGATAATACGGTCTTTTGTTTTTTCATGACAGATCACATATTCCATTTGCAGATTCAGATCTTCCATTTTTAAAGAGATGAGCTCTGAAACACGGATCCCTGTCGCATACAAAAGCTCCAGCATTGCCTTATCCCGAATCCCTTTATCCGAACGCTGATCCGGCTGTTCTAAAAGACGCTTCATCTCTTCAACCGTCAGCACCTGCGGGAATTTTCGTTCTACCTTTGGAGGTTTTAACCTTTCTGCCGGATCCTCCGTAATGACACCCTGTTTATAACAATACTCAAAAAATCCTTTGAAGGAAGCTATGTAACGGGATACCGTAGATGCAGCCCTGCCTTCTCGTTCCAAAAACAGGATATAGGAATTCAATGACGTTTCAGATACCTCCTGTACCTGCTCAACGCCTTGCTGCTGCAGATATTCTTTTAATTTTTTCAAGTCTCTCTCATAGGAAATACATGTATTATGTGAAGCATTCTTTTCTGTATCTAAATATCCTACAAAAGCCTGTATACTTTCTTTCATCGCATAAACCTTCCCCCAACACTATAATTCTGATTATACCGTTTTCCGCACGAAAATCAACCTCATTTTTTTCTTCAAACCCTTGAGTTTTCAAGGATTTTCGCACTTTTCACAAGATTTCGAAACCAGATCCTCTCTCTCTACAATATCTAGTTTTTTTCCTAAGAAAAAATTTTTACAGCAAATGCTAAAATTACCGGATTCCAGTAATTTTCCATTAAGATCCCTGCGATCACAAGCAGCATCGAAACTGCATAGATCCGTTTCCATACTCTGACCGACCATGCGTACCAGAGACATCTGCACACCATCCAGACTGCCGCACCATAACAAAGAGCATGCGGAAACATCGAAAACGGAATGTAAAGCCAGCCTCTCCAGCCCTGCAGCTGCACCAGTTCCCACACTGCTGCCGCAAAACAGAGCAGATGACTGATCAGCAGGATCACCCCTGCCGACCGGATCCTGTTTCTTTCTTTGCAGATTTTCAGCAGCAGCATTGGTGTCAGCCGAAAAACGAATAAACGTAACAGCATAAAAAAACCTCCCATATACTTTTATGTATATGAAAGGTTTTTTAAACTTATTTATTTTGCGTAATCGATGACACGACTTTCACGAATCACGTTTACTTTAATCTGTCCCGGATATTCCATTTCCGCTTCAATCTGTTTGGAAATATTTCTTGCCATTAATACCATATCTGCATCGCTGACCATCTCCGGTACCACCATGATACGAATCTCTCTTCCTGCCTGAATAGCAAAAGATTTATCAACTCCCTGGAAGGAGTTTGTGATATCTTCAAGTTGTTTTAATCTGTTTGTATAGGTTTCTAATGTTTCACGTCTTGCACCCGGTCTTGCTGCAGAAATTGTATCTGCTGCCTGTACAAGGCATGCGATTAATGTTGCCGGCTCTACATCGCCATGATGTGATTCAACTGCATTGATGACTGTTGCGGATTCTTTGTACTTTCTGCACAGATCCACACCAATCTGAATATGGGAACCTTCTACTTCGTGATCGATGGATTTACCGATATCGTGTAAAAGTCCTGCACGTTTTGCGACACGTACATCTACCCCCACTTCTGCCGCCAAAAGCCCTGCCAGATGTGCTACTTCGATAGAATGTTTTAACGCATTCTGTCCATAGCTTGTTCTGAATTTCATTCTTCCGAGAAGTTTTACCAGTTCCGGATGGATTCCGTGAACTCCGACCTCTAATGTAGCCGCTTCACCTTCTTCACGAATCATGGTCTCTACTTCTTTCTGAGCCTTTTCAACCATTTCTTCGATTCTTGCCGGATGAATACGTCCATCAACGATCAGTTTTTCAAGGGCAATTCTTGCCACTTCTCTTCGGATCGGATCAAAGCTTGATAAGATGACTGCTTCCGGTGTATCATCAATGATCAGATCTACACCTGTCATTGTTTCCAATGTACGGATGTTTCGACCTTCACGTCCGATGATACGTCCTTTCATCTCATCACTCGGAAGCTGAACTACAGAAATCGTAGTCTCTGCCACATGGTCAGCCGCACATTTCTGAATAGCTGTTACCACATAGTCTTTTGCTTTTTTAGAAGCTTCCTCTTTTGCTCTGTTTTCTAATTCCCTAACCAACTTGGCAGCATCAGTCTTTACTTCGTCCTCTACTGCTTTTAAAAGATATTCTTTTGCTTGTTCGGAGGTAAAACCAGAGATTCTTTCCAGTTCCTGTACTCTTTTTTCGTAAAGCT
Source organism: uncultured Lachnoclostridium sp. (assembly GCA_964634715.1). Classification (GTDB taxonomy): domain Bacteria; phylum Bacillota; class Clostridia; order Lachnospirales; family Lachnospiraceae; genus HGM12587. Next base: position 5,635 of record CAZWLV010000015.1, read on the forward strand.
CATCGATTTCTGCTGCTTTTCTAGCCAAACGTTCTTCTTTGTTCGCAAAATTAGATTCCCGCTTTTCTAAAGTAGCGGACTTCTTGTCCAACTGCTCTTCTTTTGCAAGGATTCTTCTTTCGTAACGCTGAACTTCTGCTCTGCTGTCTTTGATCTCACGTTCAGATTCGTTCTTCATACGTAAGACTTCTTCTTTTGCTTCCAGCAAAGCTTCACGTTTCTTTGTTTCAGCAGTCTTCAATGCTTCATCTATTATTTCACGCGCCTTTTCTTCTGCACTGCCAATTTTCTTCTCTGATGTCGCTTTATATCTATTCACAGAAACAATTGACGCAATTATAGCCGCTATCACAATAGCAATTACACAAAGAATTACTGTCACAGGAGCACCTCCTTATTCAATTTTCATTGTTCGCAAATACAACATGTAAATTTTATACTTTTTTAAGCATTATGTCAAGTCAAAAACCATTTTCAGATCATCCATACGGAATCCTTTTCTCATCATATATGCAAAGAATTTTTGTTTCTGTTCATAGGTGCAATTTTCCGGCTGGATTCCTTTTTTCTGCATGTATTTTTGAATGACCTCTGTCACATCTGCCTGCTTCGCATTTTCAAATCCATGCTCTACCGCTTCTTTTGACAGTCCTTTCCGAAAGATCAGCTCCTGCTCGATCTGCATACGGCTTTTCGTTCTGCTTTTGCTTTCGATATAATTCCGGATATAACGTTCATCATCAATATATCCGAAACTTTTTACATAGGCGATCGCAGCTTCTACTGTCTGTTCACAGTAAGATGCTGACAATTTTTCTCTCAGATCTGCTTCCGTCCGATCCATCGCCGTCAAAAGATGAAGGGCGCGCAGTTTTGCACGCCTCAGCTCTTCTTCTAATTCTTTTTCCGTCATTTCTCTGTCGGAATCAGACCATTCATTTTCTTCTGTATTATTCCAGCTCTGTCTCCGGGGTTTCTGTCTTCTCAATACCATCACCTGCTAATCCGTAATGCTGACGGATCCTGCGTTCTACTTCCTCTGCGATCTCAGGATTGGACACAAGAAATGCTTTTGCATTTTCACGTCCCTGACCGATCTTTTCGCCTTCATAAGAATACCATGCACCACTCTTTGCGATCACGCCGATATTCACTGCGATATCGATCAGATCGCCTTCTTTTACGATTCCTTTTCCAAACATGATATCAAATTCTGCTTCTTTAAAAGGCGGTGCTACTTTATTCTTCACGACTTTGATACGGGTATGGTTTCCTACAACTTCGCCGCCCTGTTTTAATGCTTCGACACGTCTGACATCTAATCGGATAGATGAATAGAATTTTAATGCACGTCCGCCGGTCGTCGTTTCCGGATTTCCGAACATCACACCCAGTTTTTCACGAAGCTGGTTGATAAAGATAACGATACAGTTGGATTTACTGATCACTGCCGTCAGTTTACGAAGTGCCTGCGACATCAATCGTGCCTGAAGTCCCATATGAGAATCTCCCATATCACCGTCAATCTCTGCCTTCGGAACCAGTGCTGCTACTGAATCCACGATCACGATATCCACTGCACCTGAGCGAACCATCGTTTCTGTGATCTCTAATGCCTGCTCTCCGCAGTCCGGCTGTGAAATATACAGATTATCAATATCTACACCGATATTTTTTGCATAAACCGGGTCAAGTGCATGTTCTGCATCAATAAATCCGGCAACTCCGCCTCTTTTCTGGACTTCTGCTACCATATGAAGGGCAACCGTTGTCTTACCGGAAGATTCCGGACCGTAAACTTCGATGATACGTCCCTTCGGTACTCCACCCAGTCCCAAAGCAATATCAAGGCTCAAAGAACCTGTCGGTACGGTTTCTACCTGCATGTGGGAAGTGTCTCCAAGCTTCATGACAGCACCTTTTCCGTACTGTTTCTCAATCTGTCCTAAAGCCGCTTCCAGTGCCTTTTGTTTATCTTCTTTATTTGCCATAATGATTCTCCTTTTACGAACATTCGTTCTCTTTCATTATGGTATTACAAAAACAATGTTCTGTCAACCTTCTTTCGAACGAATTTTCGATTTTATGATTTTTTCATCTTTTCATCTTATTTTTTGCTGGATTTTTATAGGATACATCAAAGAAAGTAATCTGCCCTTAGAATACCACAAGCAGACCTTTTCAGCAAGAAGTGCGGACAGGAAAACCCATTACTTTTACACACCTGAATCATTTTTTACGCAGCAAATCAGCAAATGATTCGCTGCTGTCTGTACAGTAACACATGAATCCATCAATATCTTTCCTGTAAAATAAAAAATGAGAGCAGTCATGCCGGATGCCGTGATCACTCTCATTTTCAATATTTTGCGTCTGCTTAAATCTCTCAGAAAAACATTATAAAATCATATAACAGCAGTGCTATACCGTTAAATGACCAGATAATCTTTATATTTCTGATAAAGTGCCAGCTCGCAGCTGACTTTTAAAAGTGTTCCATTCTCTTCATAGGAAACCTCATGGATCACACAGTTTTTCATAAGCTCCGATACCGTTTTCCCATCTGTATACGGAACCAGAAATTCTGCTTCCAGATGTCCGGAATGCAGCTTTTGAAAGATCATTTCCACAAGTTCCCGAATGCCTTCACCGGATTTTGCTGATAAATAAATTTTATCTTCTCCGCATACGACCGGAAGCGGATCTTCCATGCACTTGTCAGCTTTATTGTATACATAGATCATCGGAGCATCTCCCATATCCAGCTCCCGAAGCGTATCCTCTGTCACTTTGATCTGCTGTTTGTGGTGCGGGTCTGATGCATCGATCACATTTAGGATCAGATCTGCTTCACAGGCTTCTTCCAGTGTGGATCTGAACGCTTTTACCAGACCGTGAGGAAGATGATTGATAAAACCAACCGTATCTGATAACAGGATCTGACGGTTTTTATCGATTTTAATATTTCTGACCGTCGTTTCCAGCGTTGCAAAGAGCATGTCTTTCTCCATGACCTTTTTTTCTTCTGTACCGTCATAGGTGTTCAGCATCTGGTTCATCATGGTCGATTTTCCGGCATTGGTATAACCGATCAGTGCAACCCTCGGAATTCCGGAATTTGCCCGCTGTTTTCTCTGGATCTGACGTTCTTTGGAAACTTCTTCCAGTTCCCGCCGCAGCTGTGCCAGACGATGCTCGATCTTACGTCTGTCCAGTTCCAGTTTCTTTTCTCCGGCACCTTTATTGGCAAGCCCGCTTCCGCCGCCCTGCCGGCTGAGTGCTTCGTGCATTCCCACCAGACGAGGCAGGATATACTGCAGATTTGCCACCTCTACCTGAAGTCTTGCTTCTCTCGTTCTTGCCCTTTTCGAAAATATTTCCAAGATCAGATTTGTTCTGTCCATAACTGCCACATCCAGCTCCTGCTGAAGATTACGCAGCTGAGATGGTGTCAGCGTATCCCCAAAGATCACAAGATCTGCCCAGAGATTCTGCACATACTCTCTTACTTCCGCAACTTTTCCTGTCCCGATATAAAGGGAATGATGGATCGCAGGCATTTTCTGCGTTACCCTGCAGACAACCTCCATGCCGCAGGCTTCTGCAAGGGCTTCCAGTTCCTCCATGGACTGTTCAAAATCATCTTCTGTTCCAAGATCAACTCCTACAATGATCGCCCGTTCTTTTTGTTCTTCCGTAGTGTTTTTTAATTCCGCCAATGTTTAGTTCTCCCATTTATCGCAAAGATTTTCGATCTCTGCCGTAAATTTTTTTATATCTTTATTTGCCATGCCGCTGCACCGTTCTGCAAGTGTCATCAGACGTCTGGCTGCTTTCAGCAGATTTTCATAAATTACAGAGCCTCTGCTCTTATGTGTCTGTTCCGGTTTCCGGATCTTGATCTTATTGCCTTCTTTCAGACATTCTCCGGTCATCAGATCATAAACAGCTCCATTATACGGTGCCTCTGCCGAAAATCCAAGTTTTTTTCGGATCGTTTGTGCAAATTCTTCACAAACCTCATCTTCTCCATGATTTACATAGACCTGCTGCGGCTGTTCTTTTAGATTTCCAAGCCAGTCTAATAAGATCCCCAGATCTGCATGACCGCTGATCCCGTCCATTTTTTCGATCCGGGCATTTACCTGGATTTCTTCTCCAAAAAGTTTCACACTAGAGGCACCATTTAACAGTTTATTGCCCAAAGTTCCCACGGACTGATATCCTACAAACAGAATGGTACTTTCTTTTCTCCAGAGATTATGTTTCAAATGATGACGGATACGACCCGCTTCGCACATTCCGCTGGCCGAAATGATCACCTTCGGTTTGTCATCACTGTTCAGTGCGATCGAATCCGCACTGGTCACGGATTTATGAAGTCCTTTAAAATTCAGGACATCGATTCCTTTGCGGATATATTCCATCGCTTCTTCATCATAATATCCCATCACATTTCCTGTGTAGATCTCCGTTGCCTCTACTGCCATCGGACTGTCTACCCACACCTGAAAATTCTCATGTCCCCTGATCAGATGATTTTCTTTGATATAACGGATCAGATACAGCATTTCCTGTGTCCTGCCCACTGCAAATGCCGGGATCACAAGATTTCCTCCGCGATCCAGCGTTTCCTGTATCATCTTTGTCATCTGGGAAATATAATCTGCTCTTTCTCCATGATAACGGTTTCCATAGGTAGATTCGATCACTACGATATCCGCATGCTCCGGTTTCGTAGGATCCTTGATCAGCGGTCGGTCGATATTTCCGATGTCTCCCGAAAACAGGATCACTTTCGTCACGTCCCCTTCCGTTACTGTTACTTCAATACTTGCAGATCCCAGTAAATGTCCTGCATCAATAAAACGGATCTTGACCTGATCGTAAATCTGATAAACGGTTTCGTATTCACAAGGTACAAACAGCGGTAATGTTTTCTCCACATCTTTTAATGTATAAAGCGGCTGATATGCGGCTTCGCCGGAACGCTGGCTTTTTCTGTTCTTCCATTCCATTTCCGCTTCCTGAATATGTGCAGAATCTTTCAGCATCATATCACACAACACGCTGGTTGCACCGGTACAATAAACAGAACCTGAAAATCCCTGTGCAGTCAGCATTGGTATTTTTCCGGAATGATCAATATGTGCGTGCGTCAGCAAAACACAGTCAATCTCCGCAGGCAATACAGGAATTTCACAATTTTCGTAAGTATCTGCTCCCTGCTCCATCCCGCAGTCGATCAAAATCTTATAATCTCCAGTTTCAAGCAATGTACAGGATCCTGTTACCTCATGTGCAGCTCCTAAAAAACTAAGTTTCATAATTCCGCCCCCTGTTCATCCTATATTTTTTAACTTTTTATTCTGAAAAATCAAACTCCGGTTACTTCTGCTTATCTCCTTCTAATGCGTAAGCACGATCTTTCTTCTCTTAATTAAATTTTATCATGTGAGTTATCTCTATACAATACTCGATATTCTTAAAGTTTTAAAAGTTTTAAAAAAATAATTCTATATTACTATCCATACAACAGCCAATTAATTGCAGATCTGCTGCGTAAAAGCATAGTTTATTTGCAAGCTGGCTTCTTTTGCGAAGCGAAACTTTAAATCAGCCTGCAACTAGTAAATATTCACACAGCGTCTCTGTATCGGAACAGGATTGACATTTTTGAAAATGCTTTA
>CAZWLV010000015.1:11424-15513 GCA_964634715.1 uncultured Lachnoclostridium sp.
TCTGTATCGGAACAGGATTGACATTTTTGAAAATGCTTTAATTCTTAACACTTCTATGGTATGATACTGTAATAGATGTAATTCTTATATTTTATTAATTATCATTTCTGTAGGGGGAAAATTATATGAGAAAAAACGAATCTGCCGAAAATTATCTGGAAACTATCTATATTCTTAGCAAAAGGCTTCCGGTAGTTCGTTCCGTAGATATTGCAACCGAATTAAATTTCAAAAAACCGAGTGTCAGTGTTGCCATGAAGCACTTACGTGAAAAAAATCAGATCGTTGTCAGCGATGCCGGTTTTATCACACTGACAGAAGAAGGAAAAGCTCTGGCCGAAGCTGTCTATGAACGACACACCGTTCTCACAAAAATGTTTGTGATGCTTGGTGTTCCTGAAGAGATTGCAGCAGAAGATGCCTGTCAGATCGAACACATTTTAAGTCCGGAAAGCTTTGAAGCCATCAAAAAACATTTACGTGAAAAAGGATCTCAAACTTCATAATAGAACGGGTACAGCCTCACAGACTGTACCCGTTTTTTTAATCCCGATTTCTTAAAAGTTCTTTTAACGTTTCCAGATGTTCCCTGTAATGTTCTGAGATCATGGTCGGATTTCGGCGAAGCTGGCTTTCCGCATGGCGGTACCGCTTATTATAACGTTCAAAATTGTTTTTGACATGTTCTTCCATCTGTTCTAAGATTTCCTGTTTGCTCGGCAGATTTTTCAGATCCGGAATCGGTGTAAATGCAACCACTGCATCGATCCTTTTTTCCAGTTTCTTAACTGTTTCACTGTTATCCGCAATTTCTTCCAGAATCGCTTTCAGATCCATACCTTCATTAAATGATTCTGCGGTATCATACGCAAACGCTGCCGTAAGAACAAATGCTGTGATCTCACTGATCAGATCAGGGATCCGAATCAGCACTCTCTCCACCGGAACATGGATGACCTGAACAAGAAGTACTGAAAAAAATCCCCAAAACAACGATACAAAAAAGCAGATGTGTCCTTTATAATTCAAGGGCAGATCGCTGTAGTCCCAATACTTTACCCCAAAGATCTTTTCCATGACCGTTCCTGTCACCAGTTCAAAAAGCGTTGCCGTCAATGCACCCATCACATAAACTGCCAGCCTGTTATCCCGCAGCCGGATCGTTGTCAAAAGAATGGCGATCGCTGCAAACCCATAGATGGGGATCATCGGACCATGTAAAAATCCCCTGTTGATAAATTTCCATTTTTTATTTTTTCTCGCCTGCACCAAAGATACATAACTGCACTCCCAGATCCAGCCCAGAAAACAATACCAGAAAAAGAACAGCAGCCACTGTGTCAATGAATAATCGTACATAAGTTTTTTCTCCTCTGTTTCTATGTATATTCTGAATACTACTACCTTTTATTCTTCTTTGCATCTTAATTTTTTATAAATTTTTCATAAAAATCTTCTCTGAATCTTCATGAGAAACTTCCTATAATATTACTTTTCTGTAACGCATTTTTGTTGATTTTAACATTTTTGTAACATTTCTATTGACACATTTTCGAAAAAAAGGCATAATCACTAGCTGTAACTCAAGCAAAAGACATTTTCTTTTGTATAAAATCAGGCAAAACAGCCAACAATTGAATAAAAAAAGAAAAGGAGAGTATGAATGCGTAGATGCTATCGGAATGTAGCACTTGTATTAAGCGGTGTGCTTCTTGCAAGCAATACATTCTCAAACTCCCACAGCGGAAATATCGCAAATGTATATGCCGCAGAGGATACACTTTCCGAAACCAGAAGGAACTGCGATTCCGTAACGATCGCTGCCATCATGGATCATGCTCCGGTTCCAATCCCGGCATTATCCGCATTTCAGGGAAACATCCAGACAGGAGAAGAAAACGTCGAAACAGAAATACCCACAGATGAATCTGACTCAATGACCGTTTCTGCGGAAATTGAAGAAGAATTATGTTTCAACTTAAACGACAATGATTATCATGTACTTTTAAAAATCGTAGAAGCCGAAGCCGGAAGTGAAGATCTTGCCGGAAAAATGCTGGTGGCAAATGTCGTCATGAACCGAGTCCAAAGCGACATTTTTCCCGATACAGTTACAGAAGTGGTCTACCAGAAACATCGGGGAACTGCACAGTTTTCTCCGACTGCTGACGGAAGGATCCATACCGTCACTGTTTCTCCTGAAACAACCGAAGCTGTCAGACGTGTGCTCCATGGTGAAGACCTTTCCTGCGGAGCATTGTTTTTCCGTTCTTCCTATTGCAGCAGCAGCTGGTTTGACAATACACTGACCAAGGTATTAGAGCATGGAAATCATATTTTTTATACGATCAGGCAGTAACACATCGTTAATATAAAAAAGAGAGCTGGAAAATTCCATGCTCTCTTTTTTATAGTTACACGAATAGCAAAAAAACGTTTGCTTTTTATAATTATTTTTTGCTAGGCTGTTCCGGAATTTCCGCATCTGCCGGTGGTTCCATTCCTTCCGGCATTTCCTTTCCATCAGGCATTTCCGGGCGTTCTCCACCTTCAAAGCCTTCCGGCGGCTCCGGACGGTCTCCATTTTCGAATCCTTCCGGTGGTTCCATTCCTTCCGGCATTTCACCGTCAGGCTTCATACCGCCTCCCATGCCAGGTCCCATCATCGCACCAGCCATGCCCTCCGCTATCTGTTCTCCATCCAGCCAGAGAGTATACGTTCCCTCCTGTGTCATTGCTTCACTTGAAACTACCAGCATGGAAAATGCATTTTCCGGACTGACTTCCATGATCAGATTATTCTCTGCATCCATGATCTCATAAGTTTCTCCGGCTTCCATCTGTTCTCTGCACTGGAAAGAAATCGCAGCTGCTGTTCCTTCTGAAAGTTCTGACGGCATATTTCCTGACGCAGCAACCGTTCCGCCATTGATATAGATTCCTTTATCTGCATCCAGACCTGCATCCGGACTGACTGCACATGCCCATGAATTCACGGTTCCGCCATTGATCACCAGCCAGCCGTTAGAATCAATTCCATCACCTTCACCGGTTTCTCCGGTTACCTGAACATTTAACGTTCCGCCATTCATGGTAAATACGGAAACATTATCTTCATTAACATTGATTCCGTCATTTCCTGATTTGATATTGATATTTCCGCCCTGAATGGTCAGATGCATTTCTGTATCAAGCCCTTCATTTTCTGCCGTAATATCCAGTACCCCTGTATCGCCCAGTACATTCATGGTCATTTTAGAATAGACTGCTCCGTCATATTTGTGCAGTTTCTTTGAATCTACCACTTCCGTACCTTCTTCGTTTAATTCACAGGATTTATAGATCTTGGCAACATAGGAACCATAAACTTTGTTCTTAGAATCATCTGCAAGTTTTATGACAGCTCCTGCTGCACTGGTATCTACATCCATTGTCGCATCTTCTTCCTCTGTCACTTCTGCACATTCATATACATTATAGAAGAAAATAGCCGGTGCTACCGTACAGGTAATATCTGCGTTATTCAGGATCAGAGTTACCACTGCTTCCGGATCCTCTTTTGCATCTTCTCCAAGATCTACAAAGATCTGTCCTGCTTCCATCGTACCGCTGATCTCGTAAGTTCCCGGTTTTGTGATATGCACAACCGTATGTGCATCGGCTTCGATCTGGGAATGTTCATCAGCCTCTGTACCGTTTCCATATTCGATCCCCTGATCTTCCAGATAGAAGATAATATCGTTGGCTTTATAAACATCTGCCTCCGGATCTTCCGAAACTGCTTCTTCATTTACAAGAATGTCGCCGTTAGAAAGCGTGATCTTTGTCACTTCTTCTTCCACCGTTTCCTCTTCTTCAATGACTGCATCTGTTTCAGATGTTTCCACTTCCTGTTTTGTTTCAACTTTTTTATCTGATTTTCCGCAGGCTGTCAGTCCACATACCAGCGTCAGCATCAGTAATACACTTATTTTTTTCATCATTACCTCCAAAATGTTACGATCCGCCAGAATCATAACCCGAATTTTCATGAATACTATATCATATTTTCGATTAAAAAAAATGTTTTTTCTGTGAACTTTTCACACC
>CAZWLV010000015.1:15613-17493 GCA_964634715.1 uncultured Lachnoclostridium sp.
AAAAAATAAAAAGGTACCAGTAAACCACAGCATCTGACACCTTTTTATGATTTTATAAAAATTATTATTTATTTTTTGTTTCATATTCCTTCGTCAGTTTTTTTACAACACCCACGCAAGGAATGAGTGCGATCAGGTTCGGAAGAACCATGAGACCGTTGAACATATCTGACATATTCCACACCAGATCCACTTTCAGGCAAGAACCAACTGCAACACACATTACTACGAGAACTGCATAAATCTTGACCGCTTTGTCACCAAACAATGCACGCACATTGACTTCGCCAAAATAATACCAGCCAACAATGGTTGTAAATGCGAAGAATAACATACAGATCGCAATAAATGCATTACCAAAAGAACCAAATCCTGCATTAAATGCATTCTGTGCAAGAACAGAACCGGTCGCTCCGCTGGAAAGTGCCCCTGTAGAAAGGATTACCAGAGCAGTCATGGTTAAAATAATAAATGTATCGATAAAGACACCGATCATCGCTACCAGACCCTGATCTGCCGGATGATCCACCTCTGCGGTTGCATGTGCATGAGGAGTGGAACCCATTCCTGCTTCGTTTGAGAATAAACCTCTGGCAACTCCATAACGCATTGCTTTCTGTACTGTCACACCCAAAGCACCACCCATGATTGCCTGCGGTGCAAATGCACCTACGAAAATATCACGAACCGCAATAACAAGACCATGTGGATTCATCACAAGGATCACGACACATCCTACAACATAAACAGCTGCCATCAGTGGTACGATCTTTTCTGTGAAACTTGCAATACGTTTGATTCCTCCTAAGAAGATGAAACCTGCGATCACTGCACAGATCACACCAACGATCATTGGATTCACACCAAAAGCGTTGTTGAAAGAGCTTCCGATCGAATTTGACTGAACGACATTTCCCATGAATCCCAGTGCAAGGATAACCGCCACGGAAAAGAACGCGGAAAGAATTTTTCCGAATTTTCCTTTAAATACATATTTGATGTAATAGATCGGACCGCCTACATACACGCCGTTGCGTTCTTCTCTCGTGTGCTGTGCCATCACTGCTTCTGCATAAATGGTTGCCATTCCAAAGAAGGCTGCTACCCACATCCAGAAGATCGCTCCCGGACCACCTGATGCGATCGCTGTTGCTGCTCCGGCAATATTACCGGTTCCGACCTGTGCTGCGATCGCTGTTGTCAATGCCTGAAAGGAACTCAGACCCTTTTTATCTTTTGCTCCGTTCAGAGAAAAATCTCCAAACAAAAGCTTTAACCCTTTACGAAATTTGCGAACCTGAATGAATTTCAACTGGAACGTATAAAAGATCCCGGTTCCAACTAACAGGAACAATAATAAATAGTCCCATAATACGGTGTTTACCAATGCTACGATTTTTTCAATGATTGCCATTTTAACTCCATCCTTTTGTATTTTTTATGCATAAAAAAATCCGAAGAATCAACTTCGGACATCAAAAAATGGAATCATGAAAAAACTTGTTTTCATGATAAACATTCCACTGTCCTTTAGCCTGAGAGATTCGCGTATCTACACTTTCACCTTCGGCACCCATTTTTCAGAGCTTCTCCAGCGCGTCATCCGGCTGCAGTCCCATTCCCTTTACGGAATACCTGAGAGCATCATTCCTTCGGTGGGTATCAAACCACTTTCCTGTAGCCTTCATCTGACCAATATTTAAATGCATGTTTTCATTATACCTGACAATCGGTAAAATTCAAATTCTTTTTACTTATAAATTTTTATCATCTTTCATAATCATTGATTGCAGCGACCATATTTGTGCATTTTATTATGATTTTCCCCGCAAAAAATCAATTTACAGCAAATTTACAAATTTTCCAGATAGAAGATTTTG
>CAZWLV010000016.1:0-12058 GCA_964634715.1 uncultured Lachnoclostridium sp.
ATCTCCAAAAGCGAACGAAAAGATCGTGCAGAACATCTCTTGGAAATGGTTGGCATGGCCGACCGCATGACACATAAGCCGGATGAATTATCCGGCGGTCAAAAACAACGTGTTGCGATTGCCCGCGCACTTGCCAATGATCCTGCCATTCTTCTCGCCGACGAACCTACCGGTGCATTAGATTCCGAAACAGGACGTACGATCATGGATATTTTTCACAAATTAAACTATGAACAGGGAAAAACCATCGTATTTATCACACATTCAAAAGAACTTGCAGAAGAAACCGGTCGTATCATCTCGTTACAGGATGGACGCATCACATCAGAAAGGAGAAAATAGATGCTGTTTTTTGAAAATATACTTTTAGCTCTCTCCGGACTGCGTTCCAATATCATGCGTACGCTGCTGACCATGCTGGGGATCATCATCGGTATCGCCTCCGTCATTGCAATCATGACCGTTGGCGATTCCATCAGCGGAAGTGTCACTTCTTCTATGGAAGCTATCGGTGCCAATCATATTACCGTCAGCGTATCACGGAAGGAAACAACAGATGAATTTACCTCTGACGGCCGTATTTTTGCCGGGATCAGCCGCAGTTCTTCCATGGAAACACAGGATTACATTTCCGATGAAATGATCGATGCTTTCCGCTCAAAATACAGCAACAGCATTCAAGGACTTTTCTTAAATCAAAGCGTCGGAAGCGGTACTGCAGAAACTGCAAATCTTTCTTCTGATGTTACTGTTACCGGTGTTAATTCCGATTATCTGGAAAACGAAGCGCTGACGATCATCAGCGGCCGTTCTCTGACTGAAAGGGATCAGCAGGAAGCAAGAAAACTTGTCCTGATCGCAGATGATGTGGTCGATACATTGTATGCCGGTGCCTATGACGATGTTATCGGAAAGACCATTGATGTCTTTATCAATAACCGCTACTATCAATACACTGTTGCCGGTGTTTATGAAAACGAGGCGGAAGATACGGTTTTTGCCGCAGATTCTTCCTCAGAAATGCCTACGACGATCTATCTTCCCCTGAACGCTGCAAGGGATGATACGCATTCTTCCGCAGGCTTTTCTCAAATAACTGTAGCCGCTGCTACCGGTGTTGACTCCCTTTCCTTTGCCTCCTCCATAGAGGACTATTTTAACCAAAACTATTATCGCAGCAATGAAAATTTCGAGATTTCGGCTTCCAGTATGGAAAGTATGCTTTCTTCCCTGACCGAAATGATCTCTACCATTTCCATGGCGATTGCGGTCATTGCCGGAATTTCGCTTTTGGTCGGCGGCATTGGCGTTATGAATATCATGCTGGTTTCCATCACGGAAAGAACCCGGGAGATCGGTACACGAAAAGCGCTTGGCGCAACTAACAATTCCATCAGACTGCAGTTTATTGTAGAATCCATCGTGATCTGTATGATCGGCGGGATCATCGGGATCATCCTGGGGATTGGACTTGCTGCGATTGCAACCAATCTTTTGGGCTATGCAGTCAGCCCTTCTGTCAACGGTATCGTTTTGTCCGTATCCTTCTCTTTACTGATCGGCGTATTTTTCGGATACTATCCGGCCAATAAGGCAGCAAAATTAAACCCGATCGAGGCATTGCGATACGAATAACTTTTCATACCCTTTCCTGAACCCTCATGCCTGTTTAAGCATGGGGGTTCAACATTTCATATCTCAAATTTCTATATTTTTTAATTGTTTGTAAAAATTTTATCTTGTAGTTTTTGTATTTTTATTATATAGTATTAGAAACTACATATCAACTTGGAGGTATTTATGAATTCTTATATTTTAAGCTGCTGCTCTACCGCAGATTTATCAAAAGAACATTTTCAAAAACGAAATATTTTTTATACCTGCTTTCACTTCGAATTAGATGGAAAAGAATATCTGGACGATTTAGGAGAAACAATCCCTTTTGACCAGTTTTATAAAGCACTGGCAGAGGGTGCCGATACAAAAACTTCACAGATCAATGCGGAAGAATTTATCGAATATTTTGAACCTTTCTTAAAAGAAGGGAACGATATCGTGCATGTCACACTTTCTTCAGGAATTTCAGGAGTTTATAATTCTGCATGCATCGCAAAGGGAGAATTGCTCGAAAAATATCCTGATCGAAAAATTTATATCATCGATTCTTTAAGCGCTTCCTCCGGCTACGGGCTTTTTATGGATCAGCTGGCTGATCTTCGTGACAAAGGATTTTCTGCCGAAGAATTGGCTGCATGGGCAGAGGAGCATAAGCTGGAATTAAATTCCTGGTTCTTTTCTACTGACCTGACCTTCTATGTCAAAGGCGGACGAATTTCTAAAGCATCCGGTTTTGTCGGCAATCTCTTGAATATCTGTCCTCTTTTAAATGTCAGCAACGAAGGAAAACTTATTCCACGTTTTAAGATCCGCACAAAGAAAAAAGTAATCACTGCGATCGTTGATAAAATGGCCGAATTCGCAGAAAACGGAACCGATTATGACGGAAAATGCTATATTTGCCATTCTGCGTGCTACGAGGATGCAAAGGCAGTCGCAGACCTTGTAAGATCGCGTTTTCCAAAGATTACGGAAGAAATTGAGATCAACTCAGTCGGAACTACCATCGGAAGCCATACCGGTCCCGGAACTGTCGCACTTTTCTTTTGGGGTAAAAAACGAGAAGACTGACCATTCTTTTGAACTTTATGAAAAACAAAAATTGCCGGCAGAAACTGCCGGCAATTTTTTATGATCTATTTTTCCAAATATTCTTTCACTTTTCTGTAAATGCTCTCTGCATCAAGACCATACTTCGCAATTAAAGCTTTTGCAGGACCTGACTCCCCGTAAACGTCATTTACACCAATACGAAGAACCGGTGTCGGCACCGTCTCTGCCAGTGCTTCACATACCGCACTTCCCAGACCGCCAATGATTGAATGCTCTTCCACTGTCACGACCTTACCTGTTTTCTTTGCAGATGCTGCAACCAATTCCTGATCGATCGGCTTGATCGTGTGAATATTGATCACTTCTGCATTGATGCCGTCTGCTTCCAAAAGCTTCGCAGCACCGATGGCTTCATTTACTTCCAGACCTGTTGCAAAAATGGATACATCCGTTCCTTCTTTTACTACAACACCCTTGCCCATCTCAAACCGGTAGGTTTCAGGGTCATTAAATACCGGTACTGCCAGACGACCCAGTCTTAAATAAACCGGTCCGCAATATTCTGCTGCCGCTCTGACTGCTGCTCTCGCTTCCACATCATCAGAAGGACAGATCACTACCATTCCCGGAATAGAACGCATGATTGCAAAATCTTCATTGCACTGATGTGTCGCACCATCTTCACCTACAGAAATTCCCGCATGACTTGCACCGATCTTTACATTTAAATGCGGATAACCGATAGAGTTTCTGATCTGCTCATAAGCTCTTCCTGATGCAAACATCGCAAAGGAGGATGCAAATACTGTTTTTCCTGACGCTGCCAGACCTGCTGCTACAGACATCATATTTCCTTCTGCAATACCGCAGTTAATATGTCTCTCCGGAAATGCCTTTCCGAAAACTGCTGTTTTTGTAGAACCCGCAAGGTCAGCGTCCAATACAACGATATTTGGATTTTCAGCACCAAGCTCTGCCAAAGTCTTACCATAGCTTTCTCTTGTTGCGATCTTTTTTACTTCTGACATAATGCTTCACCTGCTTTCTCTAATTCTGCCATTGCCTGTGCATACTGCTCATCATTTGGAGCCACGCCATGCCAGCCGGCCTGATTTTCCATAAAGGATACACCTTTGCCTTTGACTGTTTTTGCAATGATCGCTGCCGGTTTTCCTACAACAGCTTTTGCTTTTTTCACTGCTTCAGCTACCTGAGCCATATCATTACCATCTTCCAGATGGATCACTTCAAAATTAAATGCTTCGAATTTTTTATCGATCGGATATGGACTGCATACATCTTCGATATGACCATCAATCTGTAATCCGTTGTTATCTACGATCACTACAAGGTTATCCAGTTTTCTGTGGCCTGCAAGCATTGCTGCTTCCCATACCTGACCTTCCTGAATTTCACCATCACCAAGCAGTGCATAAACTGTATAGTCTTTTTTGTCGAGTTTTCCTGCGATCGCCATTCCGACTGCTGCGGAAACACCCTGACCTAAAGAACCTGTAGACATATCTACACCCGGAATGTTTTTCATATCCGGATGTCCCTGCAGATAAGAACCGATATGACGAAGTGTTACCAGATCTTCTACCGGGAAATATCCTCTGTTGGCCAGTACACTGTATAATGCCGGTGCTGCATGACCTTTGGATAAAACGAATCTGTCTCTGTCAGGATTTTTTCTATCCTGTGGATCCACATTCATTTCTTCAAAATAAAGGTAAGTTAAAATATCTGCTGCTGATAAAGATCCGCCCGGATGACCAGCCTTTGCAGAATGTGTTGAAGTCACGATCCCTTTGCGGACTTCATTTGCGATTTTCTGTAATTCTAAAATCTCCATATGTTTTCCCTTCCTATATCTTAAGCTCTTTCTGTAATGGGAGCTTATCTACATGACCATGAAACTCACTATATCAGTCGTTCATCGCTGTACACTAACATAGTCCTATAGATTATAGCAAACTATAGGACTATTGTCAAAACGTGTCTACAAAATTCCTAAAAATGAGAATTTGATCACTGCGGCACAGATCCATGCAATTGCACATTGTTCCACTACCACTCCGACAGCCCATTTTGCACCAAGCTCTTTTTTGATAGCTGCGATCGCTGCTACGCAAGGCGTATACAAAAGACAGAACACCAAAAGTGCTGCTGCTGACGACGGTGTGATCGCTGCCTGCAAAATGGCAGTCGTTCCAAAAAGAACCGTCAGTGTAGAAACGACACTTTCTTTTGCAAGAAAACCGGTTACCAGTGCCGTGCAGACTCTCCAGTCTCCAAATCCAAGCGGTGCAAAGACCGGTGCAACGATTCCTGAAATTGCTGCAAGAATGCTGTCTTCCGCATCGCTCACCATACTAAAATGCAGGTTAAAATTCTGTAAAAACCAGATCACGATCGTTGCCACAAAAATAACGGTAAATGCTCTCTGTAAAAAATCTTTCGCTTTTTCCCATAAGAGCTGAATGACATTTTTCGCTCCCGGCATACGGTAATTTGGAAGTTCCATCACAAAAGGAACAGCTTCTCCCTTAAACATCGTACCTTTAAAGACCAATGCCGTAATGATCCCGATCAGGATTCCAAAGAAATATAATCCAACCATGATCACTCCGCTGTATTTCGGGAAAAATGCCTGTGCAAAGAAACCGTAGATCGGAAGTTTTGCAGAACAGCTCATAAACGGTGTCAGCAGGATCGTCATCTTGCGGTCTCGCTCTGACGGCAATGTACGGCTTGCCATGACTCCCGGTACGGTACAGCCAAAACCGATCAGCATCGGCACGATACTTCGTCCGGAAAGACCGATCTTACGGAGCAGTTTATCCATAACAAAAGCAACTCTTGCCATATAGCCCGTATCTTCTAATAAAGAAAGGAAGAAAAACAAGACTACGATAACCGGAAGGAAACTTAAAACGCTTCCTACACCGGCAAAAATACCATCCATGACCAATGACTGCAGTGCCTGACTAACCCCTGCAGAAGCAAGCAGATTTCCGACAAGTTCTGTCACTGCTTCTACACCAAGCTCCACGATTCCCTGAAGCCATGCCCCGATCACATTAAAAGTCAGATAAAAGACCGATGCCATGATCAGTATAAACATCGGGATCGCCGTATATTTTCCGGTCAGTACTTCATCGATCTTACGGCTTCTGGCATGTTCTTTACTTTCCTGCGGTTTTACAACCGTTTTTGCTACCAGCTTCTGTATAAAAGAAAATCTCATATCTGCAATGGCAGCCGCACGGTCAAGCCCGCGCTCTTCTTCCATCTGACAGATGATATGTTCCAGCATTTCTTCTTCATTTTGCGAAAGGTTCAGAGCCGACTGGATCCTCTGATCGCCTTCTACCAGCTTCGTTGCCGCAAAACGCACCGGAATCCCTGCTGCCTGTGCATGATCCTCGATCAGATGAATGATTCCATGAAGACATCTGTGGACAGCACCGCCTCCTTCATCTTTATCACAAAAATCCTGTCTCTGCGGACGTTCCTGATATGCGGCTACATGAAGTGCATGCTTTACAAGTTCATCTACCCCTTCATTTTTCGCTGCCGATATCGGAATGACCGGAATCCCGAGCATTTCTTCCATTTCATTAATATGGATCGATCCTCCGTTTCCACGAACCTCATCCATCATATTTAATGCCAGCACCATCGGTACATCCAGTTCCATCAGCTGCATGGTCAGATAAAGATTTCGCTCTATATTCGTAGCATCTACGATATTAATGATGCCTGTCGGCTTTTCATTGATGATAAACTGTCTTGTAACGATCTCCTCACTGCTGTATGGGGACATGGAATAAATCCCCGGAAGGTCTGTTACAAGTGTTTTTGCATGTCCTCTGATCGGACCGCTTTTCTGGTCAACGGTAACGCCCGGAAAATTTCCAACATGCTGGTTTGCACCCGTCAGCTGATTAAACAGGGTTGTTTTTCCGCAATTCTGGTTTCCTGCCAGTGCAAACGTCAGTGTCTGATCCTTTGGCAATGGATGTTCTGTCGCTTTTTCATGAAATCTTCCGCCTTCTCCCAGTCCCGGATGTTCCCTTCTTGATACTTTTGCCTTTTCAGGTCTTTTTTTCTCTTCAGCTTCTTTTGCTTTCACAGGCTCTATCGAGATCTTCTCTGCATCATCCAGACGGAGCGTCAGCTCATATCCGTGGATCCGAAGCTCCATCGGATCTCCCATAGGTGCATATTTTACCAGTGTCACTTCTGCTCCCGGGATCACTCCCATATCCAGAAAATGCTGCCGCAGCTGCTTTTCTCCACCCACGGAAGTGACCACTGCACTTTTTCCAATTTGTAATTCTTTTAATGTCATTTTTTATAACTTCCTTAAATCCGTTCATTTTCCCTTCTGTCAGACAGTACGGGAAACATTTTTCCATTTTTTGCATTAATAATATACACCTATCCCATATTAGTTGCAACTAAAAAAACAAGCCGCTGCTTTTGAATGTTCCCATCCAATCACAACGGCTTTCTGATCAGTTTTTCAATTTATTTATCAGCATTCAAACTTATAACCCATTCCCCAGATGGTCTTAATATATTCTCCGCCCTTTTCTCCAAGTTTACTTCTTAATTTTTTTACGTGGGTATCAATGGTTCTTGCATCGCCGAAATAGTCATAATTCCATACATTGTTCAAGATCTTCTCACGGGAAAGTGCGATTCCCTGATTTTCTGCAAAATAGGTCAGTAATTCGAATTCTTTATAGCTTAGTTCGATATGCTTTCCATCGATCGTTACTTCATG
Source organism: uncultured Lachnoclostridium sp. (assembly GCA_964634715.1). GTDB lineage: Bacteria > Bacillota > Clostridia > Lachnospirales > Lachnospiraceae > HGM12587. Next base: position 7,466 of record CAZWLV010000016.1, read on the forward strand.
GGCAGACTTATCGATGACAATATCGCCTGCATGGATCAGTTCTTCCATTACCGATACATTGGAACGCCGCAGAACCGCCTCTACACGTGCAACAAGGATCTTCGGACTGAACGGTTTCGAAATATATTCGTCAACACCAAGTTCAAATCCTTTTAACTCGTCAGACTCATTGGACTTGGCAGTGAGCATAATGATCGGGACTTTTGAATTTTTACGGATCTCCCTGCATACTTCCCAACCGTCCATTTTCGGCATCATCACATCCAGAATCAACAGGGCAATATCTTTGACTTCCATAAAAATATCCACTGCCTGTTCGCCATTTTCTGCTTCTAATACTTCATATCCGTTTCTGACCAGAAAATCCCGGATCAGTTTCCGCATCCTGCTTTCATCGTCTACAACCAGTATCTTTAATTCTTCCATCTTGCACCTCACATTTTATACGTACATCTTTCTGCCTGCACAATAGCAGGGACAAAATCTTGACCCTGCTACCATGTTTTTTCCAAATATATCACAAAAATATGTCCATTATGTGAATTTGCTTATGATCTTGTCAGCCAGTCATACATTTCTTCGTATTGTTCTGCTGACACATTCCATGAAAAATCTGCGTTCATCGCTCTTTCTATCATCTTGTTCCATTCTCTTTTTTTATTTCGGAACAGATTTTCTGCATATCTGATGATCCCCAGCATTTCATGTGCATTATAATTTCTGAAACTAAATCCGGTGCCTGTTTTTTCGTATTCATTATAGGCTTCTACCGTATCTTTTAATCCGCCTGTTTCCCTGACGATCGGCAATGTACCGTAACGCAGGCTCATCAGCTGGCTGAGTCCGCATGGTTCAAAAGCAGACGGCATCAAAAATGCATCACAGGCTCCATAAATCTTATGGGAAAGTGCTTCTGAATAAAAAATATTCGCTGAAACTCTTCCTTCGTATTTCCATGCAAAATGACGGAACATATTTTCATAGCGTTCTTCTCCGGTACCAAGAACTACCAGTTCTATGTTTTCGTCGGAACATAATTCATCCATCACACAGGCGATCAGATCCAGTCCTTTCTGATCTGTCAGGCGTGAAACGATGCCGATCAGGAATTTGCCGTCTCCTGCTTCCAGTCCCAGCTCTTTTTGTAATGCTCTTTTATTTTTTACTTTATTTTTTCTAAAATTGCTGACATTATAGTTTGCCGCGATCTGCTGATCTGTACCCGGATCATAGACTTCATAATCAATTCCGTTTAAGATCCCCCTAAGATCATTGGATCTTGCACTGAGCAGTCCGTGCAGACCTTCGCCGTATTCTATGGTTTTGATCTCTTCTGCATAGGTATGGCTGACGGTGGTGATCGCATCTGCATACACCAGACCGCCTTTTAGCAGACTTCCATCTCCATATAATTCCAGCTTATCCGGCGTGAAATATTCATCACCAAGCCCTGTCACATCTTTGATCTCTGACATGATCCAGCGACCCTGAAATTTCAGATTATGAATCGTCATTACCGACTTCATATTTTTATAAAATTCATTGGCTGCATAATCCGTTTTTAAATAAACCGGTATCAGACCGGTCTGCCAGTCATGACAATGAACAATATCCGGCTGAAAACCGATCACCGGAAGTGCTTCCAGTACTGCACGGGAAAAATAAGCAAATTTTTCGTAATCCTGATACATCTCTCCATAAGGTGCAGGACCTGCAAAATAATACTCATTATCCACAAAGTAATATTTTACGCCGTCATACTCCATCTCATCAATTCCCACGTACTGTGTCCGCCAGTTCATCTTCACATAGAATTTATCCACAAATTTCATTTTTTCACGCATGTCCTGACGAATGCATAAATATTTCGGAATGATCACTCTGACATCGTACGCATCTTTATGAAAATATTTCGGAAGCGATCCGACGACATCTGCCAATCCCCCTGTTTTAATAAACGGTACAGCTTCAGATGCTGCAAATAATATCTTTTTCATGTACTTTCTCCCTGAATATGCTGTTCCCCTGCATCGATCACCATATCCAATCTCAATGTATTTTAACCGGCTATCTTACCTTGTTCTGAAGCCGGATCTTGTCTGCGATCAATGCTATAAACTCTGAATTCGTAGGTTTCCCTTTTCCCGTACTCACAGTATAACTGAACAACGAATTTATAATATCCATATTCCCCCTGCTCCATGCGACTTCGATCGCATGTCTGATGGCTCTTTCCACACGGCTTGGGGTTGTCTGGTTTCTTTTTGCTATCGTCGGATACAGGATCTTCGTAATGGAATTTAACATATCCGGTTCCTCGATCACCATCATGATCGCATCACGCAGATACTGATATCCTTTAATATGTGCCGGTACACCCACTTCATGGATCATGTCCGTCACCTGATTTTCCAAATTTTCTATCGTTCTTTTATCATTGCCTGTTCCGGAAAGATGATTGAATTTTCCGTCAGCAATGTTATTTTTGATGGATTTTACACGGTTTAAGACCATCTCATTGTCGAAAGGTTTCATTATGTAGTAATGAGCACCCAGATTAAATGCATCTTCCGTGATTCCTTCCTGTCCGATCGCCGAAATTACGATAAATTTCGGATGCTTTTTGATCGTCTGATCCTGATTGATCCGCTCCATAACAGAAAGACCGTCAAGTTTTGGCATGATCAGATCTAAAAGCACAACGTCAGGCTCTTTTTCTTTGATCATCTGATATACATCTTCACCATTGTTCGCTTTGCCGACAATGCGAATTTCGTTATCTTTTTTCACTATGTTGTTAAGAATCTCCACCATTCTTTCATTATCATCAGCAATCGCTACACTCATAACTGCCATACCTCTTCCTCCTTCTTTTTTTGTAATCCGCTCTAAGTATGTATCAGCTTTTTGCAATTCCAGTATAAACAAATAAAAAAGAAGAAAAACTCGAAATATGCTGTATGATCAAAAAAGATATTTACAATTTTTGATATTTTTCTCAAGTGACGGCAAATGATATTTTTCTTAACAATCTGCCCTGTTTTGATAACTTTTTCTTAATTGTACCATTTTTTGTGCAAAGATGCTACTAAAATTCGCCCATAAATTGTTGCATTTCAAAACAATTATGATAAACTGGACTCAGTGTTATCAAATTTCTGACCTTTTCAGGTTCCAAAAAAATTTCTTAACGATTTTACAAAAACAGAGGTGTTATATGGATCATGATCTACGGAGAAACAGCTGGTTTATCAAAGCAGTCTGTTTCTATTTTTCGGCGTGCTTTTTTTTAGCTTCTCTCGCCGCAACAATTTATTTAAATTTATGGGGACATGTATGGAGCGGTCTCGTTACCATCTTAACAAGACCCGGCCCACTGGTCACAGATTACTTTATGCTCGGTAATCTTGCATCCGCCCTTTTAAATGCCGGTATCTGCGGTATGAGCTTTACGATCTTAATGATCATCTTAAAAGTCGAATGCAGGCCAAGCTACCTTGCAGGATATTTTCTCGTCGTTGCACATTGTTTTTACGGTCTGAATTTTCTGAATATGTGGCCTCCCGTACTTGGTATCCTTTTATTTACCAAAGTCTTCAAGATCGGTTTCCGCCACAATCTGGATATGGCAATGTTTTCGACTGCATTCGGACCATTTATCAGCGAACTGCTCTTCCGGTATCATGTCTGGGATTATTACATCGCACATGAGATCCAGATCAGTATTCTCGGATTCTTTTATGTGATCATTTTCAGTATCTTTTTAGGCTTTACGATCCCTGCCATGCTTCCGGGTGCATTAAAGCTCCATAAAGGGTTTAACCTTTACAACGGCGGTCTTGCTTTCGGACTTTTAGGACTTTTTATTTATGCTTTCATGTATAAAACCATGGGGATCGAAGCTCCTCACGCAACACCGGTACCGAATGTCACTTATGCGGCTCATACGAATTCCTACGGGAATTTTGTCGTTATTTTTTTCCTGCTTGTCTTTTTTTCGTTTATTTTGTGGGGTTGGAAATTAAATGGAAAAAGTTTTCACGGTTATGAAGAACTTTTAGATTCTACCGGACATTCTGCTGATTTTTTTGCAGAATACGGATCGGCAAGAGTATTGATGAACATCGGATTTTACGGACTTCTTGTTCTGGCTTATTTTGTTCTGGTCATTACCTTTACCGACGGTGCCGGATTTACAGGACCTACCATGGGAGTCATTCTGGCGGCACTGACCTTTTCTTCTCAGGGACAGCACCCGGCCAACGTATGGCCGATCTTCGCAGGATATATCGCTTTATTCCTTTTTGTGACATTGATCTGCGGTATTTCAGATCTGAGCATTCCATGGACTCTTTCGACACAAGGATACTTAAACGGTGCCGCGTTCTCTACCGGACTCTGTCCGATCGCCGGACGATACGGCAAACGCTACGGCGTTCTCGCCGGTTTCATGGCAGCAGTGATCTGTACTTCCACAAGCTCCATGCATGGAGGGCTGATGCTCTATAACGGCGGACTGACCAGCGGGATCACAGCACTGATCCTCGTTCCATGTCTGGAATATTACTGGAAGGGAAAGACCAAACGCTGATC
>CAZWLV010000016.1:12158-17458 GCA_964634715.1 uncultured Lachnoclostridium sp.
TTTTTCAAAAAAAGTGCTGCCACACTAATTTTCATTTAGTGTGACAGCACTTTTATTCATGTATTTTTATAAACCGATTAAGCAAAAAACAGTTTTGATAATGTCATTGGATCAATATATTCGCCATCTTTGTAAACACGCATGTTGCCGGAAGCAACTTCATCGATCAGCATTACATTGCCGTCTGCATCATAGCCGAATTCGAATTTGATATCATATAATACCATTCCTTTTTCTTTCATATCATCAGCTACGATCTGTGTGATCTTCTGAGTCATGTCTTTCATATCTTCATACTGTTTTTCAGTCATCACTCCAAGAACAACCAATCCGTCTTTTGTTACAAGAGGATCGCCTAAAGCATCGTTTTTAAATGTCATTTCTACATATGCCGGAAGATCTGCACCTTCTTCTACATACTGGTTATAACGACGATAAAAGCTTCCTACTGCTTTATGGCGGCAGATTACTTCAAGACCTTTTCCGAAAACTTTTGCCGGAAGAACTTCCATTGTGGTATCATCCATATTTGCACTTACATAGTGTGTTTTAATCCCTGCTGCATTGATCTTTTCAAAGAAATAGATTGACATACGAAGGTTTACATCACCTACGCCATCAATGGTAAGTCCTACTGAATTTTCACCCGGATCAAACACTCCGTCTTTTCCTGTACAATCATCTTTAAATTTTAAAAGATAGTTGCCATTCTCCAGTGCGAAAACATCTTTTGTTTTTCCAGTATACACAAGTTTCTTTTCCATAACCATTACCTCCTGGCTGCTTTATCAAATTACAATGTCTTGATCTCTAAAAGACTTTTTTATTATAATGCAGGGAAAACGATTTTGCAATATACCCAGAATTTCTTATTTCTTATTAATTTTCTTAATTCTGGTTTATAATTAAACTTGCCGGACAAAGATTTTTTGTATACATGTTCAGGAATTTCTTTCATCTCCTATAAAAAATACGGCTGTCGTTCCGGGACCGCAGTGAGAAGCAATGATCGTACCGATATCATAGATCCTGATCTCTTCTGGAATGTCCGGAAATCTTTTCAGGATCGCTTCTTTTAATTTTTCTGCATCCTCATAACAATGTGCATGACAGATAAAACATTTTCCGGAATAATGCTCTCTTCCGGCTGCCTGTTCTGCCATCGTCTGCACTGTTCTTTCAATGGCTCTTTTCTTCCCTCTCACTTTATCATAAGCGATCATCTTTCCCTGTGCATCTAAATGCATGATCGGACAGAGATTCAGTACATTGCCAACCATGGCTGCCGGGCCGGAAAGTCTTCCGCTGCGGCGAAAATACGTCAGATCCGTAGAAAAGAACTGATGATGGATGCATTTTCTATGCTGAAGAACCCATTCTTCTGTCTCTTCTATGGAAGCTCCCTGATCCAGAAGATCAGCCGCCAGCGTTACCAGCATTCCATATCCGGAAGAACTGCACAGAGAATCGACCACAATGATCTTCCGCTCCGGATATTTTTCTCTTAATCGTTCTGCGGCTTTTTGAGCATTGTATACCGAACCAGTCATGCCTGATCCAAAAGCAATGTGGAGCAGATCCCCTTCTTTTAGCAATTCTTCAAAAAATGTTTCATACTGAAATTCATTCAGCTGCGATGTAGACGGAACCTTACCTTCCTTTAAAAGCTGATAAAATTTCGTTAACGCTTCCGGATCTTTTCCCATGTCGTCTGCATATTCTTCTCCATCCACCATATAAGAGTAAAACAATACCGGAATATTGCGTGAAAGCATCTCCCGATATGGCATGTCTACCGTAGATTCACAGGATAATACAAATTTTTTGCTCATTTTTCATTCTCCTTTTCGTCATAAAAAAGCTTTTTATTTCTATTTTTTCCCAAAAAATCTTTCGTAAACATAAATGCTCCCTGATAATTTCTTATCAAAGAGCATCTTTTGTATCTTTTCATTATAAAATTTTATTCTATGTTCTCTCATGAACCCTGTGATCTGGCAGCTTTTCTATGTCCGACAATGATCATGATCATTCCGATCACTGCGATCACCGCACCCAAAAGCTGTGAAACCGGAAATCCGATCCCCGGAAGCAGAAGCTGATCCGTTCGAAGTGATTCGATCCAGAATCTTCCGATTCCGTAAAGTGTCAGATACCATAATACCAGTTCCCCTTCAAACTTTTTGCGATCCCGATACCAGTAAAGAAAGATCAGAACACCCAGATTCCACAGACCTTCATATAAAAAGGTAGGATGAACCTGAATATATTCGATGCCGTCGATCACCTGCACATGCTGCCACATTTTTTCAGTGATCTCTCCCGAACGCACGGAAGAAACCGGAAGCTGCATTGCCAGAAGTCCGTTCGTATAATCGCCAAACGCTTCTCTGTTAAAGAAATTTCCCCAGCGACCGACGATCTGCCCTGCTACAAGCCCTACACATGCCGTATCTGTCAGCTGCGTAAAACGCATCTTTTTCTTTTTTGTATATACGTAAGCCGTAATAAAAGCACCGATCACTCCGCCATAAATCGCCAGTCCGCCCTGTCGCAGATTGAAAATACTTAACAGGTCGTTTTTATATACATCCCAGCGAAATGCTACATAATATAATCTGGCTCCTACAAAAGAAAAAATCACTGCATAGAGCAGAAAATCCAGATAATCCTCCGGATTTTGTCCTGTTCTTTTTGCTTCTCTGGCCGCCAGAAGATATCCTGTTAAAATCGCAAGTGCCATCGTACAGCCATAATATGCAATTTCAAATCCAAAAATCTCAAAATTCTTTCCTACATGATCCAGATAGATCCCCAGATTCGGAAAATTAATCTGCATGTCCATAATCAGCCCTCTGTCCTTACTTTCCTTCTGCTTTGATCACTGTATTTTTTATACATTGAAACGGAAGAGAATTACATCGCCGTCTTTTACAACGTATTCTTTTCCTTCGATACGGACAAGTCCTTTATCTCTGGCACCTGCATAAGAACCGCAGTCTAAAAGATCCTGATAATTTACAACTTCTGCCTTGATAAATCCACGTTCAAAATCAGAATGGATCTTACCTGCTGCCTGTGGTGCTTTACATCCGATCGGAATTGTCCATGCACGTGTTTCATCTTCTCCTGCGGTCAGATAACTCTGAAGTCCTAAAATATGATAGCTTGCTGCGATCAGTTTTTCCAGACCGGATTCAGAAAGTCCCAGATCTTCTAAAAATTCTGCTTTTTCTTCATCATCCAGTTCTGCGATCTCCTGTTCGATCTGTGCACAGATCACAAATACTTCGCTGTTCTGTTCTGCTGCCAAAGCTCTTACTTTCTGTACATTTTCATTGCTTGCTGCATCATCTGCCAAGTCATCTTCTGCTACATTGGCTGCAAAGATCACCGGCTTCCATGTCAGAAGATTGTATTCTGACATCCATGCTTCTTCATCTTCATTTTCCAGTTCCATTGTTTTTGCCGGTTTGCTGTTTTCCAGATGTGCTTTGATCTTTTCCTGGAATTCTAATTCTTTGGCTGCTGTTTTATCATTTCTTGCAACTTTAACAGTCTTTGCAATACGGCGTTCCAGAATTTCAAGGTCAGAAAAGATCAATTCCAGTTCGATCGTTTCAATATCACGAAGCGGATTGATATTTCCATCTACGTGGATAACGTTAGAGTCTTCAAAACAACGTACCACATGAACGATGGCATCTACTTCACGGATATTTGCAAGGAACTGGTTTCCGAGACCTTCTCCTTTGGAAGCACCTTTTACCAGACCTGCGATATCAACGAATTCGATCACTGCCGGAGTTACTTTTTTAGAATTATAAAAATCTCCCAGTAATTTTAATCGTTTGTCCGGAACTGCTACGACACCCACATTCGGATCAATCGTACAGAATGGATAGTTTGCTGATTCTGCACCTGCTTTTGTTAAAGAGTTAAATAATGTACTTTTACCTACGTTTGGTAAACCTACGATACCTAATTTCATGTTTCTATCTCCTTTGCTGAAACCATTGATCTATTTCATCGTTCTTTTACTCCACTCAATGGCTTTTTATCTATCTCACGATTATACTCTTTCAAAAGAGCCTAATATAACCCTTATATATTACTACATTTAAACGTAAATGTCTATTTTTTCTTCGTTCTGTTTTCATCTCTTTTTCAAGCAAAAAGGGACTGTAAAACAGTCCCAAAATTCACCCTGATCAGAAGAACATCAGTGAAATATCATTAAACAATACCAGTACCATCAGTACCATCAGCACTGCAAATCCCGCAAAATGGATATATCCTTCCTTATCTGCCGGTACACGTTTTCTCGTGATCGCTTCGATCAGAAGAAATACGAGTCTTCCGCCGTCCAGTGCCGGGATTGGAAGAAGGTTCATGACACCAAGATTTGCTGAAAGGAAAATGACCATATTCAGCATATTGATAAATACGGCAAATGCACCGATCTGTGCACTTTCTTCATAAGTATCTCCGATCATACTGACGATCCTTACCGGACCTCCTACGTCTTCACGGCCGACCTTTCCTGTGATCATCAGCTTTAAGCTGTCAAATACCATCCGGATCCAGTAACCGACTTCATTGCCGGCATATTTGACTACTTCCAACGGATTTTCACATTTGGTATAAGCACCGCCGGTAATCCCCATCAGATAGACACCGTCTTCGCTTAACTGTGGGGTAATGGTCGTTTCATAACGTTCTCCGGCTCTTTCATAGACAAGATCGATCTCTTCTCCCTGATGGAGCTGGATATACATGCTGACATCACGGTAAACACCGATCTTTCGGCCATTCATGGAAATGATCTCATCACCTGCACGGACTCCTGCTTCATATGCCGGATACCCTTCCATCATTTCTGCGATCACCGGTTTATCCGCACCAATGCACAGAACCATGATGATCGATCCTACAAATGCAAGAATGAAATTAAATGCAGGTCCTCCTGCTACGACAGAAATCCTGGTCCATACACCTTTTTTGTTAAACGCATTCTCTTCATCGGATTCTTCATCTTCTCCAACCATGGCACAGGAACCGCCGAATGGAAGGATCCTAAGGCAATATTCCGTTTCACCGATCTTTTTTTTCCAGATTGCCGGTCCCATACCGAGCGAAAATGCCGTTACACCGATTCCGCCGCGTTTTGCAAACAGAAAATGTCCCAGCTCATGAAACAAAATGATGATACTAAAAACGATTAATGCTACGATTATACTCAACTTACCACCTGCTCTCGATCAGATCATAAACACTTGCTTCTGTTTCCAGAATTTCCT
>CAZWLV010000017.1:0-10858 GCA_964634715.1 uncultured Lachnoclostridium sp.
ACTGCTACGATCACGGCAAATACAAAAGTCAAAAGCAGACTGTATACATAACTTTGCGGCAGTACCTGTACCTTAAATGACACCTGATCTACCTGTACCTGACTCATGACAAATGCATGGAATATTTTTCCTACACCAAGCCCTGCCACAGCTCCGATGGCTGTTAAGATCAGATTTTCCCTGAAAATATAAGATACTGTCTCATTTTTATAAAATCCAAGAACTTTGATCGTCGCAATTTCCCTGATACGCTCCGTAATATTGATATTGGTCAGATTATACAGCACGATAAATGCCAAAAATCCCGCACAGATAATGATCACCACTACCAAAAGATCCAGACTTTCGATCATGGCAGCGGATCGTTCTTTCGAATCTGCATTTACCGTGGCAGAGGTTACCTGTTCCATTTTCAGCAGATCTGCCGTTACTTCATGAGGATCCACGCCGTCTGCCATGTTCAGATAGATGCTCTTGATCTCTGCTTCCTGCCCTGAGGTTTCTTCATACGTCTGTATCGTCATATAAACGTAATTATAAAGATAATTTTCTGCAATTCCTGACAAAGTCAGTTCCATTTCGTGATTTTCTTCATCACGCAAAAGTACGGTATCTCCTACCTGCAGATCATACATTTCTGCAATCTTATCCGTCAGGATACACTGTCCTTTTCCCGGATATTCCAGATTTTCCCCACTCTTTTGATCCGGAAGTTTTATAAAAGAAGACATCTCTGCATTTTCATCCACAGCGACCAGACTGATACTCTTTACACTGTCTTTTGTCACCAGATCAATGGTCTTTTCCATCACTTCCACGGATTCTTTTACACGTCCTGCTTCCGCTTCTTCTAAAAGTACTTCTGTTTTCTCTGAAAACCGGTCTGCCAGCATCACATTGGCATCATAAACCTGGATCCTGTCAAACTGTTCTTCTGCGATGGTCGCCACAGAATCTTTGACTCCGAATCCCGTGACCAGAAGTGCCGTACAGCCGCTGATCCCTATGACCATCATGAAAAATCTCTTTTTATAACGAAATACATTTCTATAGGAAACTTTATGTAAAAATTTCATCCGTTTCCAGATCCATGGGATCCTTTCCAGAAGAACCCTTTTTCCTGCTTTCGGTGCTTTCGGCCGCATCAGCTCCGCTGCAACCTCAGAAAGTTCATTTTTACAGCAGATCCATGTCACACCCATCGAACAGAGCATGGAGATCACAAGGGAAAATACTAAAATCCCTGCATCAAACACATAACTGATCGCTTTTACATCATACATACTGCTGTATGCATACCAGATGACCACCGGAAAGAAACGGATTCCGAAAAAGTATCCGAACAAACATCCGGCTACTGCAGCCGTTCCGGAATAAAACAGATATTTGCTCATAATGGCTGCTTCACTGTAACCCAATGCTTTCAAAACACCGATCTGTGTTCTTTGTTCTTCCACCATACGGCTCATGGTCGTGATACATACCAACGCTGCTACCGCATAGAAAAATACCGGAAATACGTTAGCGATCCCATCAACAATGGCCGAGTCATTTTCCATGCAGACATAACCCACATTGGTTTCTCTGCCAAGAACATAAACTTCCGGCCGTTCGATCTTACTGATCTCATTTTCTGCGTCTGAAAGTTCTGCTTCTGCATCGGCGATCTTTTGTTCAAATTCTTTTCTTCCGTCTTCATATTCCTGCAGACCATCTTCGTATTCCTGCCAGCCTTCCGCAAGCTTTTCTTCCGCTTCCGCAATGTCAGCTTCTCCGCCAAGAAGTTCTGCTTCCCCTTTAGAAAACTCTGACCAGCCTTCGGCAAGCTGTGTTTTTCCTTCAGAAATCTGTTCTTTTCCTTCGGCAATCTCTTTTTTTCCTGATGCGATCTGACCGGAAGCATTAGAAATTTGAGTTTCTCCTTCTAAGATCACCTTCCACTGTGCATTTAACTGCTGCTGAGCTTCCTGAAGCTGTGCTTCTCCTTCCGTCAGGGAAGTTTCCTGCTGTGCAATCCCTTCCTGAATCTTTTGAAGTTTTATCTTCATCACGGAAATCCTCTGTGCAACGCTGCCGCCTTCCATACCGTTTCCCGAAACTTCCGACGTAAGCTGCTGCAATATCTGATCAACCGCATTTTCCAGTGCTGTAACTGCGGCCATCTGCTCTTCTTCTGAAAGAAATCCAAGGCTGATCGCTGATTCTAATCTGGTAATCTCATCTTCCAGATCATACACACTATTTTTTAATGCAGTTACCTGCTCTTTTGCCTGTGTGATCACTGCTTTTTGTTCATCCAGTTCTGCCTGTGCCGCTTCTAACTGTGCTTTTCCTTCTTCCAGAGCAGCAGACTGTGCTCCTAACTGTCCGTAACCACTTTCCAGTTCTGTTTCTGCCTTTTCCAGAGCTTTTTCATTGATCCCGATCTTTGATTGTGCAGCATTTAACACTTTCCGGTTCTCTTCCAGTGTTTCCCTTCCGGCTGCCAGTTCCTGCTTTCCGTCTTTTAATTCCTGTTCTGCCTGTAAAAGTTCTTCCCGTGCATCAGAAAGCTTTATCTTCGCATCCTCAAGCTCTTTTTCACCTTTCTGTTTTTCCTCTGCAAACTCTTTTTTGGCATCTTCCAGTTCCGCTTTTGCATCTTCTACAATCCTGTCATACCGCCGCTCTGCCGTCACCTGTGCATAATCTTCCCAGAGTGCTTCCTTTTTCTCCATATAGGCTTCATATTCATCACTGTAAATATCCAGTTCCTGATCGAATTTGATCAGGATCTCCGTGAAATAATCTACATCAAACGCATCTTCCGAAAGATACATAAATCCTGAGATCCTTCCATTACCGATAGACGTATTTCCACGCTCATATTGGATATAATTCGGTGATTTTGCTGTACCTACGATCTGAAATTCCTGAACTGCAAAATGATCCAGATCTTCCTGTGCATTATCCGGCGAAAGAAGTACGGTTTTTCCGATACTTTCCTCTCCATAAAGAGCCGAATCTACCAGACATTCCGAAGCATTTTCCGGCATACGCCCACAAACAACTTCGATCTCATTAATATGCTCCGGCACATTATAGGCTTTCAATACTTTCACTCCGGCACCGTCTACACTGCAGAGAATATCAAAAGAAACTGCACCTTCTGCATAACGCACATCTTCTTTTTTTGCCAGCTCTTCCACATCTTCCTGCTCATATCCAAGCGTAGACATGACACGGTAATCATAAAAATTTTTCTCTTTCAAATACTCATCTGTGGTCTGTACCATCGCCGGCTGGATCACTTTCAGACCTGCAAACATACTGACTCCCAGTGCCGTAATGGCAAAGATCGCCATAAATCTTCCAAAACTCTGCCGAATCTCCCGAAAGGTTGATTTCCACATATTTGACTTCATATCTTTCACCCGTTACCATTCAATCTCTGCAATGTCCATGATCTGTTCATTCTTGACCATCTTTGTGATCGTACCGTTTTTCACTGTGATCACACGATCCGCCATAGCCGTCAATGCCTGATTATGGGTAATGACAACAACCGTCTTTCCCTGTTTCCGGCACGTATCCTGCAAAAGTTTCAGTACGGCTTTTCCGGTCTGATAATCTAATGCCCCTGTCGGTTCATCACACAAAAGAAGTTTTGGATTTTTCGCCAATGCTCTGGCGATCGCTACTCGCTGCTGTTCCCCACCGGATAACTGTGCCGGGAAATTCACCAGACGTTCTCCCAGTCCGACTCCCCGAAGAACTTCTTCTGCATCCAGCGGTTCCCTGCAGATCTGTGCTGCCAGTTCTACATTTTCCAGAGCTGTCAGATTTGGTACCAGATTGTAAAACTGGAAAACAAAGCCGATCTCATGTCTCCGGTAAGCTGTCAGCTGTTTTTTGTTATAGGCAGAAATCTTTTCCCCATCAAGGTAAACGTCTCCGTCTGTTGCTGTATCCATTCCGCCTAAAATATTAAGGATCGTTGTCTTTCCTGCTCCGGAAGCTCCCACGATCACACAAAATTCTCCTTTTTCGATTTCAAAATTCACATGATCCAGTGCCGGAATTTCCAGTTCACCGGTCTTATAAACTTTTTTTACATTGTGAAATTCTACAAATGCGCTCATAAATCTCCCTTCTTTCTTATTTTATAAACACTTATTGGGGACAAGATCCTTGTCCCCAATCCCATTTTCACGAGTGATCAGGTGCCATACGATCAGATTTCTCTCATGCTCCCTACTCCCTCTTATTTTACAAAATTCCAAGCAAAAAGATCCAGATGATCAGTACCGGTATCACAAATGTCATATACGGCCGCATCCATGATGCAACCTTCAGACCTTTTCCGGTATTTGCTTCTTTCATAAATGCATCCCAGCCCCAGCCATAGCGTGTGACACAGAACAATACATAGATTAAAGAACCTAACGGAAGAAAAAGATTGCTGACTGCAAAATCTTCCAGATCCATGATTCCCTTTCCTGCGATGGAAAAACTGCTCCATACATTAAATCCCAAAGCACACGGGATCGAACATACCGACAGGATCACCAGATTGATGACACAGGCTTTTTTTCTTGTCCAGCCAAACAGATCGATGCAGCAGGCAATGATATTTTCAAATACTGCAATGATCGTAGAAAATGCCGCAAACGTCATAAATACAAAAAACAGACTGCCCCATAATCTTCCCATTGGAATATGGTTAAAAATATTCGGCAGTGTGATAAAGATCAGATTCGGGCCGCTGTCCGGCTGAACCCCGTAAGCAAAGCATGACGGAAAGATGATCATCCCCGCACAAAGTGCTACAAAGGTGTCCAAAACGGCTACATTCACCGCTTCCCCCATCAACGCTCTTTCTTTTCCGATGTAACTTCCAAAGATCGCCATCGCTCCGATGCCAAGGCTCAATGTAAAAAATGCCTGATTCATCGCCGCAACGATCACTTCCCCGATTCCGACAGATTTCATTCTATCCAGATCCGGAATCAGATAAAATTTGATCCCTTCTTCTGCACCCGGAAGAAATACACTGTTCACTGCCAGAACTACCATGATCAAAAGAAGTGCGATCATCATTACTTTCGTGATCTTTTCCACACCTTTTTGTACACCGGCAGAACAGATCAGTACGCCAAGCACCACCACGATCAGCATATAGAAGATCATCTTTCCAGGTTCTCCTAACATCGCTGAAAACATCGTTTCTACCTGTCCTACATCAGCACCTTCAAATTTTCCTGATGCCATATCCGTAAAATACCGCAGCATCCATCCTGCTACCACCGTATAAAAAAACATCAGGATATAATTTCCTGCCATTGCAAAATAGCCGTGAAGATGCCATTTACTGTTTTTTGGCTCCAACTGCTCATAAAGTTTTACCGGGCTTTTCTGGCTGGCACGTCCCATGGCAAATTCCATGGTCATGACCGGCACGCCCAAAAGGATCAGGCACAGCAGATAGATCAGTACAAATGCACCTCCGCCGTATTTTCCTGCCATATAAGGAAATTTCCATACATTTCCCACTCCGATCGCACAGCCGGCACTTAAAAGGATAAATCCCAGCCTGCTTCCCAAACGTTCTCTCTCCATTTTCTTCCTCCGTCACATTTTGGCATTCCAAATGCCTAGTATCATTAAAGATACCATTTTTTCCTGTGCAGTTCAAGCAATTTCAGCCTTTTCCTGTAATATTTCTATGCTGTTTCTTTGCCTCATTCCATTCGGTAATTTTCAAAAAAATCTATGGAAAATTTACTTTCAAACAGATTTTTCTTTGCGAAATATCCTGCTGTACAAAATCACTAATATTCATAAAAACTTAAGATTCGAAATGATTGATAATTTTCCCCTGTTCTGTATAATATCTAACAGAAACAACAAAAGAACTTTTTCTTTACAGGTGATCTCATGGTTTTTAGCAGCTTTGTATTTCTTTTTCAATTTTTACCGATTTTTCTGCTGATCTATTTTTGTGTTCCTGACCGGATGAAAAATTTTACGATCCTGATCGGCAGTCTGATCTTTTATTTTTACGGTGTCAGAGAGCATCCTTCTTATCTGCTCCTGATCATTTTTTCCATATTGATCAATTATTTTTCCGCAAGAATGATCGAACGTCATTCTCAGCCCGGCCGCCGGAAATTCTGGCTTTTTGTCGGAATGTTCTATAATATCGGAAGTTTGTTTTTATTTAAATATTTGAATTTTTTCTCAGAAAATATCAATCTTTTTCTCGATGCCGCAGGCACCGGAAATAAACTTCCCCTGATCCGGCTGATCCTTCCGGTAGGGATCAGTTTTTACACCTTTCAGATCAGTTCTTATCTGATCGACGTTTACCGTAAAAAATTTCCGGCAGAACGTTCCGTGATCACACTGGGAACGTACCTTTGTCTTTTTCCGCAGCTGATCGCAGGACCGATCGTTACCTATTCGGATATCCGGCAGCAGCTGAAAAAAAGGATCCATTCTGTACAAAATGTCGAAGACGGACTTCGGGAATTTACCATTGGGCTGGCACTGAAAGTCCTCATTGCCAACAGAGTCGGTTCTGTCTGGACTCATACAGCAGCCATCGGGTATGAAAGCATTTCGACACCGCTTGCATGGCTTGCCCTCATTGCATACAGTTTGCAGATTTATTTTGATTTTTACGGATATTCACTTATGGCAAAAGGACTTGGAACGATCATGGGATTTCACTTCCCGGAAAACTTCAAAGATCCTTATCTTTCTCTTAGCGTTTCAGAATTCTGGAGAAGATGGCATATTACTTTAGGAAGCTGGTTTCGTGAATATGTCTACATTCCTCTGGGTGGAAACCGACATCATCATTTCCGAAATCTGCTGATCGTATGGCTCCTTACCGGACTCTGGCATGGTGCCAGCTGGAATTTTATCTTTTGGGGACTGCTCAGTTATCTGCTGATCGTCCTTGAAAAAAAGTTTTATGGAAAGACACTTGATACCAAACCATGGCTTGGACATCTTTATATGTTCTGTTTTATTCTTCTGTCATGGCTTTTATTTGGGATTACCGACCTGCATCAGCTTGGAATTTATGCAAACAGGCTTTTTCCACTGTTTTCTTCGAATTCTGCTGCTGTATTTAAGGGCGACTTTTTCAAACAGCTTCACGGCTGTGCCTTACCGCTTTTAGCAGGATTGTTCTGCTGCAGCAAACTTCCACGGAAGATTTATGAAAAGAACCGTTCCAGCATCCTGTGCAGTCTTTTCCTCGTTATTTTATTCTGGGCATGTGTTTACAGTATGTACCTTGGATTAGATGATCCATTTTTATATTATCAGTTTTAGATTTCCGGAAATCTCCGGTTTTTAAAACGATGGCTCAGTAAATGCCATGCACCATTTTTAGCAGATTCTTTAATTTAGAAAGTTATGTGAGATTTATGAAAAAACTACTCCGTTATCCTTATCTGTTTTTGCTTTCCATCAGTTTTCTTGCAGTCGGTACTGCATGGAAACTTGGCTGGATCGATCTTCGCAGTCAGACAGATATCTTTTCCCAACAGCATACGGCACACACGGATCTGACCGAGCCTGAAAATCCTAAAACGGACGCTGAGACAGTTCCAAAAAAAGAAGAGCTTCCTTCTCAGGAAGATTCTGATGACCTGCCAGAAGCTCCGTCACTGCCGCCAGAAAAGCCTGCACCAGATGTTCCGGTCTTTTATACTGCTGACCGGTCTTATTTTGATGAAACACTTTTTATCGGAGATTCCCGAACCGTCGGTCTTTATGAATACGGTGATCTTGGAAATGCTGTTGTATTAGCTGATTCCGGCATGAGTGTTTATAAAATCTTTCAGCAGTCTTTCCGGCTGCCTTCCGGCGAAACGGTTACTTTAGAAACACTGTTATCCGAAAGACAATTTCAAAAGATCTATCTTATGTTAGGCATCAATGAACTTGGTTATCCGTTTGAATCGACCATAAGCCGTTACAAAGATCTGGTAACTGCCATTCGGGAAGCCCAGCCTGATGCTGTACTCTTCCTGCAGGCAAATCTGCACATTGCGGAAAAGAAATCTGCTTCTTCTGATATTTATAATAATCAAAAGATCGATCGTTTTAATGAAGCCGTAAAAGAGTTTGCCGAAGAAAATGATGATGTTTACCTTGATGTTAATGAAATTTTCGATGATGAAAACGGAAATCTGGCAGAAGAATTTACTGCTGACCAATCCCATGTTTTAGGGAAATATTACGCAGACTGGGTAGAATGGATCCTGCAGCATGCCGTTGATCGTACACCTGATGCATAAAAAGTGATTTTCCGGTAATCCTATGAATAAAACTTTTTCATGAGAATTATGAAAGTCGTTCTGTCCGCAAAACCAAACGGACGGAACACATGATTTTCCGGAAAGGAGCTTTTATGCCAGATCAGAAAAAAAGAAGTCCTTATACCGACGAGATTGATTATTTAAAAGCATCATCGGCTCAGGATTGTACCGGACTGATCCCCAGTGCCATACAAAATGATGAAGAAGTGGAAAATTACGAAGAATTTTATCCGTTTCTTCCAAAACCACCTGAAAATATACCAAAGTAACTATACGATGCACGCTTGCGAACTTTTCAACTTATCGCAGTGATTGCCAAATCCACATGCAGGCATGCGTTTTTTTCTCACTACCTGCGTAACTAAAATTTTTTAAACTAAGAGCCGGAAGTTTCTGCTCCCGGCTCTTAGTTTTACAAAAATGCTGCTGTATCTATTTTTCATACAGCAGTATTTCCTTTTATCTACAAATAATTTCATCGTAAAATCATACTTTTCTTTTACGTTTTCTATATTTTTTTACAACCTTCACGATCAGAACTGTTACTCCGGCAAGCACTGCCAAAAGCAGCAGGATCACACCAACGATCATAAAGAAAAACCTGTTTGGATTTTTTAACAGATCTCCGATCTTTTTACTGTCTTCGACCACTTTTCTTCCTTCTGTTTTTCCATATTTTTCCGGTACATTTCCAATCCCGTCTCCGTCAGTGTCTTCAAAAGAACTCATATAATCCGCAATGGCTTTCCATGCTTTTAATTCCTGATCTCCGTTCATAATGATAAGATCTTCGTAATTTTCTACTGGTGTTCCGTCTGCAAATTTCGGAACGATGGATAACAGTCCTTTCGAAAGGTCTGTCACACCGGCAAGCATCTGGGAAGTGTAAAAATCCGTAACTACCAGATAGAGCTTGTCATCTTCCAGTTCTACACGTTCCTCGTAATTATTTGTCAAAAATACATCTGTTGTTTTATTTAAGATCATACGATTTGGATTATAATGCCAGTACAATCCGTCAGTATACAATCTTGCCGCCGGCATCAGGTCTGAAATACTCGCATCGATCTCTGCTACTATTTTTAATTCTGCACCCGTAAGATAGGCTCCGATCAGCGGATAACCCGGGATTCCATCTTTCCCGATCCCTAAGGAAAAGGAATTATAAACATCTTCTGTCGTAATCCCGCCTTTTGCATAAGAATCACGGATCGTTCCGGAAGGAGCAACCGAAACTGCCACGGTATCTTTTCCGTAAACTTTTTCAGCAGCGTAAGTGTAAGCATCTGCAATGATGCTTCCCAGATTATTTTCCGTATGTTTCTCTGACGTATCAGACTGTGGTGCGAAGTCGATCTCATTCGTACAAATTACCTGATCTTTGGTATATCCAAACTGTTTTAAATATTTTTCATCTACCATTCCGATCAGTTCATCAACTTTTTCCTGTGTTTCCTGATCTTTTTCGATCGTTTCATCAATCGTAAGCAGTTCATAATCTTCTAACGACCATCTTCCGTCGTCTTTTTGACACATTGAAAGATTTCCTAAATATTTTCCGTATTCT
Source organism: uncultured Lachnoclostridium sp. (assembly GCA_964634715.1). Taxonomy (GTDB): domain Bacteria; phylum Bacillota; class Clostridia; order Lachnospirales; family Lachnospiraceae; genus HGM12587. The sequence continues at coordinate 9,883 of CAZWLV010000017.1, forward strand.
CCGGCAGATACGATGTACGTATTTCCATGATTGATCGGCTCATCAAGTTTTGTATGGGTATGACCGCTGATGATCAGATCCAGTTCCGGTACTTTTTTTGCCAGAATCTCATCTTCCGATTTGCTTTCATCTTCGGAAGTTCCGCTGTGAGATACACAAACGATCATATCCACCGTTTCATTTTCCTGAATCTTTGCAACGGTTTCTTTCACCGCTTCTACAGGATCTGTAAATTCTAACGGACAATTCGGTGCACATGCCAGACAATCTTCTCCAAAAACACCTGTCACCGCAATCTTTACATCATTTTTGTCAAATACAACATAATCTTTTACGCCATATGTTTCAAAAGCTGTCTGTAAAAGCTGCTGGTCTTCGTTCAGCCCCTGTGTTTCCATGGCATCCCAGTCTACATTGCACACCACGATCTCTGGGATCTTTTCTCCGCTTTCCGTGGCATGGATCATCATATTGGCAAGCCCTTTGGCATGATAATCAAATTCGTGATTTCCAAAGGTCGTTACTTCCATTCCAAGCTCACCCAGCATTCGAAGTTCCGAAGCTTCTTCTTCGAAAACAGTCTGGATCAAGGTTCCCATGGAAAAATCTCCGGCATCTAAAAGCAGGGTATCCGGATTTTTCTCTTTCTGTTCTTTGATCAGTGTCTTGATCTTTGAAAATCCACCCATGATCTGCGATTTTCCATCTTCTACCGTAGAAAATTCATTGAGATGTGAATGGGTATCGTGTAAAAACATCACATCAACTGTTTTCACGTTGTTCTCTGCTCCCACTGCCATTTTAGGAATGTTCCAGCTTAAAACTGCCGTCAGACAAAGTGCTGTCACTTTGAACAATCCCGAAAATTTCTTTTTCTGATCTTTACAAACAGTATTTTCTTTTTCCTGTCTGTTTTTTACTATCACCTTTTTTCGCACTTTCTAAACTCCCTCCTGCGGATTTATTTTGTTTTGCT
>CAZWLV010000017.1:10958-17192 GCA_964634715.1 uncultured Lachnoclostridium sp.
ATCACCTTTTTTCGCACTTTCTAAACTCCCTCCTGCGGATTTATTTTGTTTTGCTACTGATCGATATAAGGTTCATCGCATCAGATTTTCCGTCATCTCCTTTTACAGTCTATTGACTTTATTTGCTGATACAGCGGTTACTCTCCGGTTTTCTTTTGAGATATAGAGAATATTGGATACCAGACTGCTGCTGTGATCTTTGATATAATCTTTAAATTCCTGCAAGTCGATCTCGTATTCTTTTCCCCAAGAAGAAATTTTCAGCCATTTTCCGCATCTTCCGGTCACGGTCACAAAATGTGCTTTCGTCCTTACGACCGGAATCCTCTGACCATTCTCCGATGTTTGGTAAAACGAAAGTTTTTCTTTTCCCCAGATTTTCGGAAAATTCGGTCCGATCGATAAAATGACCGGAACATCCTCTTCCAGCATCTCATCGATCCGGGACAGCATCTTTCTCCCGGAAAATTTCCATACGGCATGATATGGAAGACCTGTCCGCTTAAAATAACGGTTCATTCCAAACATCAGCGTAAGACCGTTCATACCGATCCCCGGAAAGACCGGAAGATCATATTTCCAAAGATTTTTCGAAAGATCCATATATTCTGCTTTTGTGATCGTTCTTTTTCCCCTTATGTAACAGATCACATTCGCTGCACTGATCACGCCGCAGCCGGATCTTTTTAAAAATCGATACGGGAACCACTTCTGGCTTCCCCCATAGCTTTCGCCGGTTTCTGTTTCTACGGTCAAAAAAGGCTGCTTTAATTCTTTCATATCTTATTCCATCAGCAATCGTTCTGCTTATTTTCCATAAATTTCTTTCTGAATATACTCTTTGTTGGCTTCAAAATCCACTTCTAACACTGCCATCTTCCGGATGGTCGCATTGCTGTAAGTTCCTTCCAAAGGAATACTGGAAGAAATCAGATCATAGGTCAGCATTGCCGGTGTCTGAAGGATCAGACCATTTAATTCTGACTGACTTAAATTGGTCGTTACATTCGAAAGTACTCCATCGATCAATGCACTTCCGTTTGTAGCAAGTGCCACCGGAGCACTTTTCATCGCTGCCGTAAGTACTTTTCTTTGTCTTTCTGTTCTCGCAAAGTCTGTACCGATGTATCTGTTTCTGCAGTATGCCAGTGCCTGCGGACCGTTCAGATGAATATTTCCGCTTAAAGAAGTATCGAGATAATCCGTTCCTTCCGGTTTTCCTTCTAATTGATTATATTCCACAAGATAACCGTTGATATACTGGACTTCCTCGTTTGTCACTTCCAGATCTACACCGCCGACAGCATCTACCAGATTTGCAAATGCCTGAAAATTCACCAATGCATATCTGTTGACTTCAATTCCAAAATTCAATTCCAGCGTTTCCATTAAAAGCTCCGGACCGCCAAAAGCATATGCAGCATTTAATCTGTTTCCATCATGTCCCGGAATATCCACATAAATATCTCTTAATAATGATGTCATATGGATCGACTTTGTCTTACTGCTGATCGATATAAGGATCATCGCATCCGATCTTCCGTCATCTCCTTCTGTTCTTGAATCATTCCCGATCAAAAGGATATTTTTTACACCGTCTTCTTTAAAAGGCTCTTTACTGACAGATTCGATCTCTTCATAATTCAATTTTCCATGTAAAACACCGCCTGCCGCAAAACCAAGTACACAAAAGATCAATACCAGTACGATCACACAGCCTAAAAATCCTTTGAGAAACGGATGTTTCTTCTTTCTTTTTTTCTTCTTTTCTTTCATTTCCATATTTTCATTTTCGTTCATTTGATTTCTCCTCAACATTCACCGTAGAAAACTCTTTTCATTTTACAAAGCATTTTCCGGTGTATTTTCGCTGAAACAACGTTTGTTCAGCGGTCTTATTATACGTTGAATTTCTGATTGATTCCATAAAATATTTCTTATAAATTTATTAAAAAGCAAATTTACTGTTACTGTGCATACGATACGTGTGTACAGTAACAATTCGCTTACAAAAGTTCTTTATAAAACCGAAGTACATTTTTATAAAAGATCCGCTCAATCTGAGTTTCTGACATTCCCCGTTTTTTCAGTTCTTCTGCCAGAAGATACAGCCCTGCACAATCTTTCATCTCTAACCCGCATTCGATCCCGTCAAAATCAGATCCAAGACCTACACTTTCACTCCCTGCCCGGTCAACCATATAGACGATATGATCTGCGATCCACGCAGTCTTTGTAAAATCTGCCTGTTCTTTTAAAAATGCACTGTAAAAATTGGCTCCGATCAGACAGCCTCTTTCTCCCATTTCCTTTAAAAAGGGATCATTTAAGTTTCTCTGATGTCCGCACAATGCTTTTGCATTCGAATGACTGGCCGCAAATGGTTTCTTCGCAACCTGAAGCAGATCCCGGATCCCCTCATCAGACATATGGGAAACGTCAGGAATCATGCCAAGCTCTTCCATATATTCTACAAATTCAATTCCGGTTTCTGTAAGTCCCTCTCTGTCGCCATTATATGCCCTTTTTTTCGGAAGACTGTAATGAGAAGCGGAAGTACTCAGAGAATTATCAAAATTCCAGACCAGCGTTGCCATACGGGCACCGTAATCATAAAATTCTTTCAGTTTTTCTAAACTTCCCTGAAAGATCTCCCCCTCCTCTAATGTCAGCATTGCTGCGATCTTTCCTTCTTTTCTGCATTTTTCAATCCCTTCATAAGAAACGATCTGGGAAATATGGTCTTTATTTTTTTCCAGTTCTTCTGCAAATACAGCATACTCCGCTTTTGCTTCTTCATAAGGATCTTCACACTCATTCTGCCCTACAAAAAGAGCAAAATTCTGTAAAAGATAACCTGATCTTTTCATTTTCTGCACATCTATATGCAGTGTATTTTGAAAAAGAGAGGCTTCTTCTCCCTTTCTTTTTTGGTATAACAGCATGTAGATGGTATCACAATGCATGTCAGCAACGTTCATATTCTCACATATCATCTAATAACCTTAGACGGTAATTAGATGTTTCCTTTCTCCCGAAATACACCGGGTATTTATTAACGCACGACGTTTCTATCTGCGTATTTACACAGCCTCGTTAATACAGATCCGTGACAATGTGCGTACGGATTCCAATCCTGCCACGGCTCTTTTTCCGAATACAAACTCTGTAAGTTCCGAAATCTTCATCGGAATGACCGGAAGTTCTTTCACATCATCCTCTTCAACTTCTTCACATTCACTGTTTTTCTGTGAAACTTTCCATAAAAATTTCCCATGATTTCCTGCAATGATCCGATCCTCGATTTCTAAAACGATTTCCAACGGCTGTTCACTTCGCAAAAGTTTTAACATTTCCGGTACATTGGTAATTCTGGTCATAATATAGGGTGTGATCTCAAACGGAGGATCACCGGCACAAACACGCTCTTCTTCACGCAGTTTTTCCATATACCATTCATCACGGATCGTATAAACATCAAAAAGACTTTCCATTTTCCTATTTGCCTCTTCCGGATCTTCCGGGAGCATCACTTTTTTCTGTTCATACACGATACGAAAATCAAACGGTTCATAAATCGCCCTGTTGGCAGGCATCAGATAGGTAAATGGATGCCCTTCCTGATAAATATCATTCAAAGAACGATGCAGCAGACTTCTCATCATTCCCTGATGACGGTACGCTTCCTTTGTCGCCACTGCTACATAATAATATGCATTTACCGCCATTCCATTGACAGATAAACGATACGGATTTAAATGAATCATGGAACAGACTTCTCCAGCCTGTTCCACGGTTAAGATCTGATTATCTTTTATTACATAAGAATAATAATACTTTACAAACTCCTCTTTATCTTCCGGAAATGCTTCTCTGTAAAGTGCCTCTGAGATCCCTTTTTCCTCATTTTTCAGATAACGGATCATTCTGCTGCCTCCTGCTTTTTACAGCCCTGACAGCCGCTGCACTGTCTTTCCATCATGATTTCTTCATCATATGCATAATTTGCCACTGTTTCCAAAAGGCAGACTGCCTGTGCTGAAATCCCTTCACCGGAACCGGTAAATCCAAGACCTTCTTCTGTTGTCGCTTTTACATTCACTCTGCTGACCGGAACTTTCAGTGCTTTTGCGATATTTTCTCTCATCTGCGGAATATGCGGAGCCATTTTCGGTCTTTGAGCAATGATCGTAGCATCTACATTTCCAACCAGAAAACTGTGTTCTTCCAAAAGCTCCACAACATGCTCTAAAAGTTTCAGACTGTCCGCACCCTTGTATTTTGGATCTGTATCCGGAAAATGTTTTCCGATGTCTCCCAGTGCTGCCGCTCCTAATAATGCATCTGAAATCGCATGGAGCAAAACATCTGCATCTGAATGGCCCAGTAACCCTTTTTCATAATCTATCTTTACGCCGCCTAAGATCAGGTCGCGTCCTTCTACCAATTTGTGTACGTCATATCCCATACCGATTCTCATAAAAAACCTCCTTGTATCCACTCATTTTCTATCTTATTTTTTAATATAAACTATTTTTCGTAAAATGAGCCTGCTCACACATGCTGAATTGGAAATTCACCATAATATTGATCAGCATTCCATTCTGCAATTGACAAAACTTCTACCTTTTCAATTAATTTTTTGCCATTATCAACATTCTCTTGAAGAGCAAATGGTAATTTTGATTTCAAACGATTTCGTATCATTTTTCTTGAAACAGAATCTCCATTCGGATATTCTAATATATATACATACTCTTTAGGTTTATTCTTCTCTTGTAATGAAAGATAATGTAACGAATCATAAAACTTCTTTACTACTTTATTTATCATTTTATCATTCGCAGGTATAAAAGCTTCTGGATTTTTAGCTCCCGGAATATTAGCATTTTTATATTCAACAAGATATATCTTTTGACTTGTTTCCATAATCCAATCCACATCACTTAACAAGCATTTAGCAGTATGATATTGATGATTTAAAGCATCTGTAGCCCATATTGCTTTTGAACAATCGATTTTATAACAACCATTTTCTTCAGTAAAAATCTTATTCATTTTCTATTCTCCGAGATCATAAATTTCATCTAATAATATATTAAACGAATCAATAATGAGATTATTTTTCAAATCTCCGAACTTCGTTGCAGATGAGTATTCTACAACACTTTCTTCACGTTTAAATGAATGAAATACAAGTGATGTATTTTCTTTTCTCTTTATTTCAAAATATTTTGCTAACATATAATCATGTGTAGAAACAAAAATCTGAACGCCATCTCGTTGTAATTCATACAACAATTCAACTATAATTGAAAGATAAGCAGGATTAATATTAGCTTCTGGCTCATCCCAAAATAAAACAGAACCTTTTTCTAATGTGCCATTTTTAACAAGCTGCCATAACAATGCCATTTTACGGACGCCTTCTGCAACAAGATTAAATTCCTGCTTAGAATTTCCCTTCTTTAAATAAAACTCATCCTTTTTACTGTCATAATAAACTGTACCATCAATTATTTTTCCAATGGATTTTAAACGATTATCACGATTTACACTGTTACGTCCAACAGAAATATCTACTTTTGCAGAATTTATAATGTCTATATAGGTATCATCAAAACGAACATTATCTTTTTCCACAGCCGCAGTCAGATTATAACTATTCGACAAAATTTCTTTTGCCGGAATAAATATACTGCTAATATCTCTAAAAGTTTTTTCCCACGTTTCTTCTCCTTTAACTATTGCATCCCATTTTTTTGTTTTATGATTAAAATCTAATGACAAATTTTTTATTGGAGTATTTTCATCCAGCCTTGCACTAATCCTGACATTTGCACTATTACTTCCACGAATTCTTGTAATTAATCTGGAAATTTTAAAATCATCGGGTAACATCGTACAAACAACCTTATTTGAAAACGACACTTTCGGATTTGCTGCTTGACAGGCTGAATACAATAATTTCATAATATGAGTCTTTCCAGTTCCATTTTCTCCAATGAAAATATTGATTCCTTTATCGAAATTAATTTCCGTATTTTTGAATACTGTAAAATTTTCCAATTTAATCTGTGTGATATTCAATGTAAACACCTCCACTTAAATTTATATTTTTTATTGTAACATGCCAAAAAGATAATGAGAAGCAATATTTTGACAAATAGAATTATCTAATGATGAATGAAAAGTCTTGCAAATATTTCAAAAAAGGATAAGATAAAGAAAGAA
>CAZWLV010000018.1:0-17076 GCA_964634715.1 uncultured Lachnoclostridium sp.
ATTCTACCATAGGATTTCTATAAAATCTATTTCAGATGCACAGATTTTTCAAAAGTATGGGTTTTGCATTTATGAAATTGAGTGCATAATAGAAAATAAGTTACTGCACACACAGCAGCAGCTCATTTTCATAATAAATTTTTGAACCTGCGGATCAGATATGACAATGTATAAGTGTAAGACAAAAACGTCTTAGAAAATTCGTGTACACGGGAAGTAGTAAAAAATGACGATTCAGGAACTGGAACAATGTATCGCTTTCTACGGTAAGGATATTTATTCGTTCTGTATGCATCTTACGGGAAATAAGGAGCGTGCAGATGATCTGTATCAGGATACCTTTTTGGAAGCAATGAAAAAGATAAAAGAGATCAGATATCGGGAAAATCCAAAAAGCTATCTGCTTTCTATCGCAGTGAGACTATGGAAAAATCAGGTGCGGAAAGCAGCATGGAGAAACAGGATCGCACCACAGGTCAGTGAAGAAACAATAGTAGAATTATCAGAACCTGTCGGGCAGGATTTTTTCGAACATTTGATAACAGAGGAAGAAAAGAAGAGTTTATGGAAAGCGATCAATCGTCTTTCCGATCATCTTCGGATTCCGATCCTTCTATATTATATGGAAGAATTAACGATTGCAGAAATTGCCGGAATGCTGAAAATTCCACAGGGAACCGTGAAAAGCAGATTGTATCATGCCAGAAAACAATTAGAAATTATTTTAAAGGAGGATTTCTCATGAACCATATGGATGAATTGTTAAAGAAAAATCTGACTCCTGATGTTGCTCCAGATGCTCGTTTGAATCAGTCCATCTTAAGACAGGCAAAGGAGAATGAAAAAATGAAACGTAATTTAATCAATCCAAGAACGGCCGCAGCAGCCATCGCAGGTGTTTTAATAGTCAGTTCCGCATCCGCCTATGCGGTGTCCCGTTATCTGACACCATCGCAGGTAGCAGATCATCTTCAGGAAAACAGCCGTTTATCAGCTGCATTTGAAAGTGAGGATGCAGTATGGGTAAATGAAACGCAAACGACAGCCGGATATGATGTTACTTTTTTAGGCATCATTACAGGGAAAAATCTGATCAATGCAGCAGAAGATACAGATCTGACAGCAGCCGTTGAAAAAGAAAGAACCTATGCTGTGACAGCGATCAGCCACTCTGATGGAAGTGCGATGCCTTCCACAGTTGATGAAGCGTATCGTACCTTCTGTGTATCACCATTGATCCATGGAAAAACATTTTCAGAAGTAAATAATGGTGTTTTAAATGCAGGAGTATTGAGCTTTGTTTATGAAGGGATCCAGTATGAATTATTAGAATGCGATAATCTGGAAATCTTTGCAGATCTGGGCGTTTCTCTGGGGGTTGTGGAATCTTTCGGAGAAGAAACAGCAGCATTCCATTATAATCAGGCATTTGGAACTTACAGCAGAAATGATGATTATACGAAGATCAATGCACTGTTTGAACTTCCGCTGGATGTTACAAAAGCAGATCCTGAAGCAGCAGAAGCATATTTTGCCGGTTTAGAAGATCGGGAAGATGAAACAGACGAAGAAATGATCACGACAGGAAATATAAAGGCAGATGAATGGCTGAATGCGATGTGTAATGCAGGGACATCAGATGCAGATTCGTGGAAGTATGTTTTGGAAAATGCGGAAGAAAATGTGACGGAAACACAGACCGTTGTTCCGGACGAAGATGGATATATTTCTTATAAAACGAGAGATGGAGAATCTGAGAATGTATATTATGTAGGAGACTGGGCATATGATGCCGGTGTAGAAATGATCTCAGGATGTGAATCAGACGGTACGTTAGAAGGATCAACAAGCAGTACGATAACGTTAAATACAGATGGTACTTTTACGATCCGTTATTATGTTCCTAAAATGTAATGATTTTTATAATGCAAAAGTTACGGGTGCAGCGTTGCTGCACCCGTAAGATGGCGTGAATAAGAAATTATAAAATGTATTGTTTAAATCACAAAACGGTATCCAAGTCCCCGTACTGTCTGAATATAGTTTGGTTTTCCCGGATCTTCTTCTATTTTTTGCCTTAAACGGTTGATATAGACCATAATGGCATTTTCATCAATGATCGCTTCTCCCCAGATCAGTTCATAGATCATATCTTTTGAAAATACTCTGTTTACATTATCCATAAAAAGTTTGATCATCGCATTTTCTTTTGCAGAGAGCAGGATCTCTTCTCCATTTTTATAAAATCGAAGAGTACTGGTATTATATTGAAATGGACCGGCAGTCAGCAGATCTGTGGAAGCAGAACCATTATTTTTGCTTCGTCTGATCAGAGCTTTGACTTTTGCTCCCAGAACGACCGGGTTAAAAGGCTTGGTCACATAGTCATCTGCACCGATATCCAGTCCATAAAGCATGTCATAATCTTCGACTCTGCCGCTGACAACGATGATCGGTGTATTGATGCCCTGTTTTCGGATTTTTTGAATGACCTGAAAACCGTCCATTCCATGCATATTGATGTCTAACAGGATCAGATCATAGGTCTTCTGACCGATCAAATGCAGAGCCTCTGTACCGCCTGAGGCAGTATCAGCTTCGATCCCGTTGCTTCGGATCACTTTATATAACATGGTACGGACAGCTTCGTCATCATCTGCGATCAGTACGTGATCAGCCATGGATTCGCCCCCTTTACATAACCTTTTGAATCATTTATGCTAGTATAAACAAAATTCAGTTGATTGACAAGGGGGAGCCTTTTGAAGAAGTATCGATATTCAAAAACATGGGGTGGAATGCTGATCGGCGGAATGTGCCTGTTACTGTTCGCAGGCATTTTTTTGCTGTTTGCGGTATTTGGAACATTAGAGGAATCTGTAAGAAAAAATGTGGACAATCGTCTCTTTGCGATGGCAGAGGCTGTGGATAAAACTGCGGAAAATTGTCTGAAATATGATAGAAATTATCTGAATGCTGCCATAGAACGTGAAGAGTTTTCGAAGGCAGAGCAGATTTGGGCAGAAACCGGAGATGAGCGTGTCTGGAAACAGGCAGTGGCAGGAAGTGCTTTAGGAATTTCAAAAGAGTTTGCCGATGTATGTCTGATGCAGGGAGAACAGGTGCTTATTTCGATGAGAGAAGAAACATTTTATTTTCCGGCTTTAGAACAGGCAGAAGGAGAAGAGATTCTTCGGCCGTGTATCGGAGAAGATGGAACGGTCTATCTGGCATTGGTTAAAAATACAGACAGGGCATTTCAATATGCAGTTTTGATAGAGGCTGCCGGATTTTTTAAGAATCTTACGGAAATTTTAGGAAAAGAAACAGAAGATCAGCTGTTTTTTATGGATCAGTCCGGTCAGATGATGGTTCAGTGTCAAAATGGAATGGTACATATTTACCAGACTTCTAAAATGACTGACAAAGATCCGGAATTTCCAATGCTGAAATTTTTGGAAAAATTGCAAGGAAAGGAAACGATGCTTTATGAAACTGTTTCCCAAAGTACCGGAGAAAGTTATCAGGCAGATGCAGCAGCGATCAGTGCAGAAACTTCTTCTAACGGATATTTTTCGATCGCAGTTTCGGTAAATGAAGATGCAGAGTTACTGCCGTTAAAAACAGCAGCTCTGTTTATGACAGCAGTGGGAAGTATCCTTGTTCTTGGGATGCTCTTTTTATTCTTTCTTCTTTATAAAAGCGGTCAGAGCAGCCAGAGAAAGTTAAAGGAAATTCAGCTTTTGAAGGAAAAAAATGCAGCGATTGAAGAGTTAAACCGACAGACACAGGATCTGGCACATCATCAAAGGCTGGAGATCATGGGAATCCTGACTTCCGGGATTGCACATGAGTTTAATAATCTCCTGACACCGATCATGGGATACAGTATGATGATCTTGGAAAAGCTGCCGCAGGACGATACGGAGCTGTATGATGAAGTTTTGGAGATTTATCAGATGTCATCAAAAGCAAAAAATGTGATTTCCAGATTGTCAGATCTGTCAGGAAAAAATTCGGCGGCCGTTTTTGGGGCAGTTTCCATCGACGAGGTAGTGAGACGGATGATTTCAGCGGCAAAATCTGCAAGACCGGCAGGAGTTGATGTACAGCTGGAGTTAAAATGTCAGGAGACAAAAATCCTTGGAAATGAAACACAGTTGTCACAAATGCTCTTAAATCTGATCCTCAATAGTTATCATGCCTTGGAAGAAAAAGGCGGTACGCTGGAAATCCTGACGGAAACAAAAGAAAAGACAGTGGTATTGACAGTACGGGATAATGGTTATGGGATTTCCAAAGAAAATCTGGAGCATATCTTTGAACCATTTTTTACGACAAAGGAAGCAGGAAAAGGAACCGGACTTGGAATGGCGATTGTGGCACAGGTGGCAGAGGATCACCATGGAGAGATTACAGTAGAAAGTGTGGAGAATGTGGGAACGACGATTTCCATCCGTTTTCCGATTCTTAATAAATATTAAGGAAAAACATATCTTATGTTAAGATGACAATGTTAAATTTTTAACAGCCGAAAAAATCAAAATTCGATATAAAAAAGGAAAAGGATTTTGTAGTTTCACTGTGACAGGAACATTTGATCATCAAAGCAGAATAAAGCGTTTGTTCTGGAGCATAAGAAAAAGATTCCGCATAGGAGGACATATCGTGAAAAAAAACGAAGTGAAATTCAAATTTTGCAAAGGTGATATTTTTGCTATTGGATTGGTGGCAGCCAGTGCCGTTTTTGTGGGAATTCTTTTTTGGAAAGGTACCGGCCAGCAATCTGGTAAAACAGCAGCGGTGTATCTGAATGGTAAGCTGATCCGTGAACTTCCATTAGATAGAGATAATGAATTTATCGTGGAAGATATTTACACGAACCATATTGTCGTAAAGGATGGGGAAGCGTTTATCGAAGATTCAGACTGTCCGGGAAATGATTGTGTACACAGCGGAGCGATCCATGAGGCAGGACGCAGTATCGTATGTCTTCCGAACCGTGTGGAGATCCGTATTGAAGGTACATCTGAAGTTGATTTTGTAGTGAGGTGAGAAAATGCGTAGAAATAAAACATATCAGCTGACGGTCTGTGCACTGCTGATCGCTATGGCGTTGGTGCTGTCTTATATGGAACGTTTTATGCCGCTGCAGCTTTTGATACCGCTGCCGGGGATCAAACTGGGACTTGCCAATATCGTAACAGTCATTGCTTTGTATTATTTTGGAGAAAGCCACGCATTTACGATCCTGATCTTGCGATGCTTTCTTGGTTCTGTTTTTGGAGGCGGTATTTCCGGGCTGGCATTTTCCATGACAGGAGGGCTGTTGGCAATGATCGTGATGAGCATTGTCAGACGGCTCGGCTGTTTTTCTGTTTATGGTGTCAGTGTTCTGGGTGCTGCTGCCCATAATGTGGGACAGATCTGTGTTGCAGTAGTTTTGATGAACTCGGTATATGTTGCAGGATATCTTCCGTATCTACTGATGGTATCCATTGTTACCGGATTGGCGACAGGTGCAGCCTGTGCCGGAGTTTTCCGTGCACTTGCGGCAAGCGGTCAGCTTCCGGATGAAAAAGATCGGCAGATGGAGGAACTTTGATCATGAAAAAACTGATAGGAATGTTATTGACTTTGGGAATGACAGCAGGTCTGTTGTCAGGATGTACCGGAGTACCGGTAGCAGTCAATGATAAAAAAGAAGAAAACAGAAAAGAAGAAATCGTAATAGCAGACGGTGAAGCGTTAAAAACAGGACTTTCCGTGCTTACGACATTGGAAACAACAGATGCATCGGCAGAAGCAGCCGGAACAGCAGTTACCAATATTTCTCTCATTGCCGTAACGGTCAGTGAAAGCGGTGTGATCGAATCCTGTAAGATCGATGCCGTGCAGGGAAGCATTTCCGTTAGTGCAGAAGGCATCGTGCTTTCTGAAAATGAGGAAATATTGAGTAAAAATGAACTGGGAGAAGCCTATGGTATGAAAGCATACTCTCCGATCGGAAAAGAATGGAATGAACAGGCAGCAGCCATTGCAGAATATGCAGAAGGAAAAACAGTCGATGAACTGAAAAATGGTGCTATTGATGAATATGGTGTTGTAAAGGATGTAGATCTTGCATCTTCCGCAACGATTTATCTGGGTGGATTTATCAGCGGGATCGAGGATGCGGTAAATCAGGCACAATATCTGGGAGCTTCCAAAGGAGATGAACTGGTTTTAGCTTCGATCTCTTATCATACCGGAAGTGTTTCGGCATCAGAAGAAGCAGATGGAACAGCTTCGGTAACTTCGAATATCATTGCCATGACGCAGAAGGAAGATGTGATCACCAGCTGTATCATCGATTCTGTACAGTCAGCGGCAGCGTTTGATCTTGCCGGAGTGTTTGCACAAGATCTTTCCGGGGAAGTGCTGAGTAAAAATCAGCTGGGAGAAAACTACGGATTAAAGATGTATTCTCCGATCGGAAAAGAGTGGAATGAACAGACCGCCGCATTTTGCAGCTATATTACAGGAAAAACACCAGAAGAAGCTGCATCTATTGCTGTAACGGAAACAACAGCTCCGGCAGAAGCAGATCTTGCATCATCGGTATCTATTGCCATTGGAGATTTTATGACATTGGTAGAAAAGGCGGCAAAATAAGTGAGAAAACGTAAATGCAGAAAGATTTTTTCAATGCTGCTGGCACTCATGCTTTTGACAGGATGTACCGCAGTGCCGGAAGAAGCAGAAAAAACAAGATATCAGGCAACTTTTTTAAATCTGTTTGACACGGTGACGACCATTGTGGGATATGAAGACTCCGAAGAGCAGTTTCGGAAAGTCAGTAAAATGCTTCATGATGAACTGGAAATCTACCATCAGCTGTTTGATATTTATCATGATTATGAAGGAATCCATAACTTAAAAACGGTCAATGATCAGGCAGGGATCGCTCCTGTAAAGGTAGATCAGAAGCTGATCAGTCTTTTAAAAGATTGCAGAGCGTATGATGAACTGACGGGCGGAGCCGTAAATGCTGCCATGGGAAGTGTATTGTCTTTATGGCATGAAATGCGGGAAGCCGGGATTCAGGATCCGGAGCATGCACAGCTTCCAAAAGAAAATGAATTAAAAGAAGCAGCCCTGCATTGCAGTTTTGATGGAATCGTGATCGATGAAGAAAATTCTACTATTTATATAGAAGATCCGGAACAGTCGATCGATGTAGGAGCAGTTGCAAAAGGCTGGGCAGCACAGGCAGTCTGTAAGAATGCACCTTCCGGATATCTGATCAGTGTAGGCGGTAATGTATGTGCAACAGGAGAAAAGCCGGAAGGCGGTTCCTGGGTAGTAGGAATTCAGGATCCTGACGGTGATTCAGAAGATTATCTTCATACGTTGTACATCAGCAGGGAATGTGTGGTTACCAGTGGAGATTATCAGAGATATTATATGGTAGACGGAAAAGCCTATCATCATATCATAGATCCGGAAACACTTTATCCGGGAGATCAGTGGCGGGCAGTCAGCGTAGTCTGTGAAGATTCCGGACTTGCAGATGCACTTTCCACAGCATTGTTTTTAATGTCCTATGAAGAGGGACAGGAACTTTTGGAAGCGTGCGGTGCCTATGCTATGTGGGTCACATTGGAAAATGAAGTTTATTACAGTACAGGATTTGAAGAATTTATCAGAACCTAAAGGGAGAATAGAGAAGATGAAAAGTTTGTTTTTCGGCGGGATTCATCCGGAAGACCGTAAAGAATTGTCCGCTTTTGCACAATTAAAGACATTAGACAGTCCAAAACAGGTGACGATCCCGATGTCCCAGCATATTGGGAATCATTGTACACCGTTGGTAAAAGTGGGAGATCATGTAAAAAAAGGTCAGAAGATTGGCGATGGAGAAGGACTGTGTGTTCCGGTTCATGCATCAGTGTCAGGAACTGTTACAGCGATTGAACCTCGCAGACATCCAAATGGCAGGGAAGTGCTTTCGGTTGTTATTGAAAATGATTTTCAGGAAGAAACAGAAAATTGTATGACAGCCTATCCGGATTATTCTGCATTAAGTGATGAAACGATCATAGAGATCATCAGGGAAGCAGGGATCGTCGGCATGGGCGGTGCGACATTTGCGACCAATATCAAAGCTGCTTCCAGTATGGAAAAAGTAGATACGCTGATCGCCAATGCATGTGAATGTGAGCCATATATTACATCCGATGATATGCTCCTTCGTGCTTATCCGGAGCAGGTCTTAGAAGGGATGCGGATCATTTGCCAGATCTTAAATCCGAAACGTGTAGTTCTGGCAGTGGAGGCAAACAAAAAAAGTGCGATCGAAGTACTGAAAAAGAAATTAGCAGGTGAGAAAAAGATCGAGCTTGTGATCCTGCCGACCAGATATCCTCAGGGAGCTGAAAAACAGCTGATCCAGTCTGTCACAGGAAGAGAGATCGCACCGGGACAGCTTCCGGCATCTGTCGGAGCAGCCGTATTTAATGTGGCAACGTTTGCCTATACTTACCGTGCAGTCTGTCTGGGGCTTCCTGTCATGGAACGAATCGTTACCGTCAGCGGTGAAGCTGTTAATGTACCGGGAAATTTTATTACGAGGATCGGAACCGGATTTGAAGAACTGATCGAAGCAGCAGGCGGTTTGAAAAAGGATACATGGAAAGTCATTGCCGGAGGACCGATGATGGGGTTTGCACAGGAAGATCTGACAGCATCAACCATTAAGGGAACCAATTCGATCCTTTGTCTGACACAGGAACAAAATGGAGAACACAGCGATGGAGAAGTCTGTATCCGATGCGGAGCCTGCGTCAATGTATGTCCGATGAATCTTCAGCCATTGTATCTGTATGCTTACGAGAAAAGAGCAGATATTGACGGACTGAACAGAATGAATGTGATGGACTGTATCGAATGCGGATGCTGTGCTTACAGCTGTCCGGGAAAACTGCCGTTGGTAGAACGGTTTAGAAATGCAAAGAAACTCGTGAAGGAGGGTACGAAATAATGAAATTTGAGGTTACTTCCTCTCCGCATATCAGAAGTAAAAGAAATACACAGAATATTATGCTGGATGTGATCCTTGCACTGACTCCGGCATTGATCGTGGGGATTTTCCGTTTTGGAAGCCGTGCACTGCTCATGACACTGGTAAGTATCTTGTCTGCTATAGTCGCAGAGTGGATCTGCGGAAAAGTTTTCTATCATCGGAATACGGTAAAGGATCTTTCTGCTGTGGTAACAGGGATGCTTCTTGCCATGACGATGCCTTCTGCGGCTCCTTACTGGATCGCGGCAGCAGGCAGTGCGTTTGCAATCGTGATCGTCAAAGGTTTTGGGGGCGGTCTTGGAAAGAACATATGGAATCCGGCACTGGCCGCCAGAGCATTTTTAGTGCTTTTCTGGCCGTCAGCCATGGTACGTTATACGATGCCGGGAGCAGTAGACGGCGTAACGGCAGCAACACCGCTTCACCATATGCAGATACCGGCATTGCCGGAAGAAAGTCTTTTGGACATGTTTTTAGGAAATATCGGCGGAAGTATCGGTGAAGTTTGTACACTGGCACTTCTTGCCGGAGGAATCTATCTGATCGTGAAAAAAGTGATCTCTTTTAGAATTCCGGCAGCTTATCTTGGTACGGTAGCACTTCTCTCTTTGATATTTGCAAAAGGGGATCATGCTGTTTTGTGGATGCTTTACAGTCTGACCGGCGGCGGAGTGGTTCTGGGGGCATTTTTTATGGCAACAGATTATGCAACTTCGCCGGTAACTCCGAAGGGGCAGATCATTTACGGGATCGGCTGTGGAATCCTGACAGTTAGTTTCCGGTATTTTGGATTATTTCCGGAAGGAGTTACCTATGCGATCCTTCTGATGAATGCCTGTGTATGGGGCATTGACCGATATACGGCACCGCGAAGATTTGGGACAAAGAAAGGAGCAGCAGTATGAAAATGAAAAAGAGTATTTTGACGGCTGCAACGATACTGCTCACGGCACTGGTTCTTTTTGGAGCAAAAAACGGACTTTCCGGAATTGCTTCCGTGAATGCGGAAAGAGAATTAAACGAAATGCTGGCAAAAGTCCTTCCGGGCAGTACTTCTTTTGAATGGGAAGCTTATGATGGAGAAGATGAGATCATCAAGGCTGTTTACCGTGGAGAAAATGGATTTGTGATCCAGACCTGTACCGCAGGATATGCCGGTGACATTATCATGCTGGTAGGAGTTGATAAAAATGGAGTCATTCAGGGACTGGTCGTAAGAGAACTTTCTGAAACTTATGGACTGGGTGCAGAGGCTTTGACGGATACAGAGTTTTTAACACAGTTTCTGGAAACCTCCGGTGATGCACAGATTGGAACTAATATTGATGCGATGACAGGTGCTACGGTATCTTCGAAAGCGATTGCCAAAGCAGTGAATGCGGCTTCTGCGTATGTAACAGGTGCAGATACGACATCCAGTGCGACAACATGGGGAGGTTGAGAAACGTGAAGAAAAATACGATGCTCTTAAATCAACTGCTGACAGCGGTACTTGCCATCGGACTGCTGGTCGGAATGGTCTGGAGAACTTTTCAGCCGAATGTGGTACTGCCGAAACTGGATCTTCCGGCAATGGCAGCACTGATCCTGATCGCTCTTCTTTTGGAATATTTCTTCACAGGAACGAAGAAACGTGTCTGGGGAGTACAGATCCTGTTTACAGCAGTGACATTCTGGCTCCTTCCGACAGCAGCGGGATTAAAAACGGCAGGGATTAAGACGATGATCTGCGGAACGGCAGCGTTTGTCATTTTGACGATCCTTTTTGACTGGACAGCAGAACGGACAGAATTGTCCGGAAACGGAAAAGGAGCGATGGTGGCAGCAGTTTTTTGTATGTATCTGGCATGCCAGTGTTTTATGGGAATGTGGCTGTAAAAAATATAGAATTGCAGGAAACCTCGGAGTGATCCGGGGTTTTTTTGTAAAAAGACAAATTGCACAAAAAAAATTGTGAAGACTGACAAAAAAATAACAAACTGCAAAAGAAACATAGACAGAAAAGGAGAAGTTTAGTATACTGAATTGCGAATGCTTACAGAATGGGCGTTCATAAACGTAAAGAAATCATGTAATCGTTTCGATGAGTATCATTGGAACAACAAAAAATGAAAAGGGGGATTTTATGCGAAGAAGTAAAAGATGGCTTGCCCTGTTGCTTGCACTGTGTATGGCAGTACCGACAGCAGCAGGAACACTGTATTCAGATGTACAGATCGTGCAGGCAGCAGAAGAAACGCAGTATGGTACGGCTATTTCGGAAATGTTCACAGATGCGAAAGACAATCAGTGGATCTTTACCGGAGGCGGGGCAGTTGCAGGGGGATTTGCCCAGACCAGAGGTGCCAGAAATTATGTTGGACAGTTTGAAGAATATGTCCGTTGGACGATCCAGTATAAGGATCCGGAAACAAGACAGAGATTTACCTTCAATACAGCAAAAGCAGGTCTGACATTGTCCGAGATTGCAGAAAATTATGCAAAATATGCAGGCGATTATAAGACAAAAGCAGCAGTCTACATGGTATGCGAAGAAGATTACAGTCAGGGAACTGAAAAGATCAGTGAATTTAAAAAGGATCTGAAAACATTCATTGACAAGTCTTTAGCATTAAAAGACGGTAAAGGATTTGCTGTGATCCAGACACCGTTTGCGGTAAAAGATGATGCGACAAATAAAGTCATTGAAGCATATCGCGAAGCTGTTTTGGAAGTTGTAGCAGAATACAGCACAGATTCTAACAAGTATTCACATATCGTTGTAGCGGATCATTATACACAGACCAATACAAACGATTTTAAAACAAATAAACTTCAGGCAGATGGAAAAACACTGAATGAAAAAGGACATCTGGAGATTGCAAAGCAGTTTGCGACAGCATTGGGACAGACAACAGCATTTCCAGTTTCAGATAGTTCTTTCAACAAGAAAGAAATTACACAGCCGGAAGAATATCTGGATGTGCAGCCGGAAGTAACTGCCACAAAAGATTCCTTAAACGTAACGATCAGTGACAGAGAAGAAACCGCATGGAAATACGAAGTGATCTTTGAAGATATGACCGTATCAGGCACAGCATCTTCAAAAACTTTTGAGATCAAAGATCTTCCGGAAGGAGAATCTTATGTTTTAAAGATCCAGACAGAAGATGGTAAAAAACAGCTCGTAACGACCAAAGGCCTTGTAAAAGCCGGCGAAACAGCGGTGAAAAATGAACAGACAGAACTGAGCGATAACCAGAAAAAGATCGCAAAAATGGTAGCTGATGAAGATACACCGATGACATGGTTATTTATGGGAGATTCTATTACTCATGCCATGACTTATACTTACGGTTATGACGGAATCGCACAGTCTTTTGAAAAATATGTTAAAGAAGAACTTGGACGTGAAAATGATATCGTATTAAATACTGCGGTAGCCAATGCCACTTCCAAAACAACAGTGGAACATCTGGATGTCCGTCTGTCTAATTATGATACAGAAAATAATAAACCGGATGTGGTATCGATCATGCTCGGTACCAATGACTGTTCTTCCAGAACAGATCTGACACCGACAACTTATGAACAGAATATGAGAACGATCTTAAATAAGATTCAGGAGATCAATCCGGAAGCTGTGATCATTTTAAGAAGCCCGACACCGGTTTATAATGATGCAAACAGATCTCCTTATATCGATTCTTATATTACAGTAATGAAAAAACTGGCAGAAGAATATGATGCGATCTATGTAGATCAGTATACAGAACTTGGAGAAGCGACTTCTACTTATTCCTGGCTGATCAGTCCGTTATTCCCGGACAATCTTCATCCAAGTGCACAGGGACAGAGGATCCTGACCAATCAGCTGATCAAAGCATGTGGTATCTGGACAGAAGACAGCACCATCGGCAATCTGTTTTATGATTGGGGAATCACAGAAACACAGAGCAATCTGGTACCGTCTGTACTGTATGACGCAGATCAGATCGGCGTTTCGATCAAAACATTGGAAAAAGCCGCAGGACTTTCTCTTGGCGATGTAACTGTCAAAGCAACTTCTGCAGACAATCACCAGACATATGAAGTTTCTGTAAAAGAAGGTACAGATTATGCAGTACTCTCAGGACTTCCGGCAAATAAAAAATATACCGTAGAAGTATCCGGTTATCAGAGAAATACAGCAGCAAAAGTAACTTTCAAGACACTGGACGTAACACTTAGCGGAGAAAAAGAAGAAACTGCTTATGAACTGCTTTTAAGCGGCCAGAGTGTAAAAGATGTGAAAAAAGGCACCGTTGTAGGAACCTTATCTTTAGGCGGTCTTGGAATTCAGGGAACATCTACCTATCGTTTGACAGGTGAAAATGCAGCTCTTTTCGAAATCGTTGGAGATCAGTTAAAAGTCAAAGGCACATTGGAAGAAGGAAAGACCTATCAGATCTGTGTGCAGGCTGTAAATGGCTCTACGGTAAAGGAAAAAGTTTTTGAGATCAAAGTTGTAAAAAATATTTCACTTACAGATACAGAGCTTGAGATTACGAGTGGAACACCGGAAGATTTAACTTCCAAAGAATATGCAGATGAGCTTCGTCAGATGGAAGAAGGCACATTCGTAGTGACTTATACTTCTACCGGCAGCAGCGTGGTACAGTCTTTACTTAGTATCGGCAATGGAACAACCGGAAATAATGACAGACATTTCCATATTTATGTAACTCCGGCTGGAAAGATCGGTGCTGAGATCAGAAATACCAACGGTGTATTTAACTATCATATTTATGCAGAAAATGCAGTGACAGCAGGAACAAAGACCAGAATCGCATTCAAAGCAGATAAAGAAAATCAGCAGTATAAGATCTTTGTAAACGGAACATGTGTGGCAACAGTAGATACAGCAGCGTACAAATTTGTCAGCGATATTACCGGCGTTGATACGGTACTGCTTGGCGGAACCAAACGAGGCGGTGCGATCCAGTATCCGTTCGAAGGAACGATCCATGATGCAGAAGTTTATTCTGTTGCTTTAGATGATGAACAGATTGAAGAACTGACAAAAATGAAAGCATCTGATATGGCCGCTCCGACCGTATCAATGGAAACAGAATTGTTAAAAGCAGGAAGCATCAGTGTAAGTGATGAAACAGAAACAAAAGATCAGCCGTTTGCAGCAGGTACTGCAGGCTGCAGCCTTTTCCGTATTCCGGCACTTACAAGACTTCAGAATGGAGATCTTTTAGCAGCAGCAGATGCAAGATGGGGAACAGCAGCCGACTGCGGCGGACTGGATACCATTGCTTCCGTATCTTCTGATAATGGAAAAACATGGAACTACAGTTTCCCGATTTATTTCCCGGACAGTGAAGGTTCTGCAAGCGATACCAGCACAGTGACAACAGCCATTGACCCGGTGATCGTACAGGGAAAAGACGGAAAAGTTTACTGTATCGCAGATATGAATCCAAGCGGTATCACAACTGCAGCAACGATGCCATCGATCGGTACAGGTTTTGTAAACATCAATGGTAAAGAACGTCTTGTATTAACAGACACTTATGTAAAACCAACATCAAATAACTGGGCAACTTACGGTGATCCGGAAACTTACGAATATTACGTAGGTGATTTTGAAAATGGTTATGCACCGGTAGTTAATAAAAAAGATGATTCCAATACAAAATGGTGTGTAGATGAATGGTATAACATTTATCTTGCAGATGAAAACGGCACACCAAAAGCACAATTAACACAGAAACAGGTAAATACTGACAAAGATATCCAGCAGAATGTATTCTATAAAGATTCCATTCTTCATGTATTCAGCACAGGATATCTGTGGCTGGTAACTTCCGAAGATAACGGAAGAACATGGGGAACTCCGGAAATCCTGAATACACAGATCAAACGTACAGAAGGCGGTTACAGTGCAGATGGTATTGACGTTGCACTGCTCGCATCTCCGGGACAGGGTATCTGCACTACAGATGGTGATATCGTCATTCCGTTCTACGATCACAATCGAAGCGGAGAAGCAAACTACGGCGAACATGCCAGCGTGATCTGGTCCAGTGATCAGGGTAAAACATGGAAACGTTCTAACGATATCAATATGAACAGCTCAGAAAGTGAGATCGTAGAACTGAACAACGGTGTTCTTCGTATTTTCTATCGTAACTATACAGGTTATATCTGTTATGCAGATATTACGAAAGACAATAACGGCAACTGGGTGATGGGCAAAGGCGTTAAAACAGGAATTTCTGTATGCTCTACCTGTAATGTCAGTGCGATCAGACATTCAGAAACCGTTCAGGGTAAAGCAGTAGTTATGGTTGCATGCCCGGGTGGTTCCGGACGTAATAATGGTAAGATCTTTACCTTCCTTGTAGATGATAACAATCAGATGGAACTTTACAACACTTACAGCATCAACAGCGGTTATTACGCATATTCCTGCATGACAGAAATGTCTAACGGAAATGTAGGTCTCCTTTGGGAAGATCAGGCAGCAGCAATGCGTTTTGAAGAAATTGATCTGGAAGTTGCATTAGGCCATAAGAAAAATATCACGATCGATCCGGAAGAAGTTTATGTAGAAGAACGTGCAGCAGAAGAGGAAGCAGTGATTACAAAAGCTCCGGATCCAAAGGTAGCAACGGTTGAGTGTGAACTGGTTGTGGAAGAATCCAAAACCGTATTACACGATCATGGTTCAGAAGGAACTGCAAACAAAACAGACTGGTTCGAAAAAGAATCAGGAATCGCAACGGTAGATGAAGCAGAATTTACATTTACGGGAAGCGGTAACACATGGAAGATCTATAACGAAAGCAAAAAAGTATATCTTGGAAATCAGAATACAGCGACTTCTTATTTCACCAGCGATGCAGTAGACATGAAAGTAGAAGCAGTGGGCGGCGGAGAATTCCGAATCTGTAAAACAGATGATACCCGTTATGTCATGTTCTATTATCCAAAGATGAACTTTAATGGAAACAGCGGAGCCTATAAAGACAATTATACCGACGGAAGTCAGGAACTTGTTTTATTAGAAAAACAGACAGCGGTATCAGCAGATGATGTGATCCCGGGATACAAACGTGCAGAAGAGCTTACCAGCGGACATCAGTATCTGATCACTTACATTACATCTGAAGGCGAGGTCATCGTATTATATCCGGTCAATGGTGTAGATGCACAGACAAAACTGGCTGGCGATACCAAAAACGTAGCGAAAAATGTTATTAAGATCACAGGTGTAGCACCGGGAACAACAGAAGCAGTGATCAATGATATCGTATATAATATTACGGTTTCAGATCCGGCACAGAGTCCTTCTTATGCAGGAA
Organism: uncultured Lachnoclostridium sp.; assembly: GCA_964634715.1. GTDB lineage: Bacteria > Bacillota > Clostridia > Lachnospirales > Lachnospiraceae > HGM12587. The sequence continues at coordinate 16,399 of CAZWLV010000018.1, forward strand.
ATGATTATCCGGTAGAAGATCTCGTTGCTATTGCCGGATCAGAATATTCTCCGGGAACAGCAGTGGAAGGACCGGCAGCACTGATCCTTGACGGAAATGCTTCTACACACTGGCATTCTAACTATGGAACTACTGCCATCAAAGAAGAAGCAGCCAAACTGGAAAACAGATGGGTTGGTGTAAAATTACCGGAAACAACGCTGATCTCAGGTATCCGTTACCTTCCTAGAGAAAGCGGAACCAACGGTGATATCAAAGAATATCAGGTACAGTACCGTACATCAGACAATGGAGAATGGATCGATATTGAAGGTGCAAATGGTACATGGACACAGGGCGATAAGAGCTGGAAAAAAGTAAGCTTTACTCCGGTAGAAGCAAAACAGGTTCGTATCGTGGGTGTTCATACATATGGCACAGAAACAGATACCTTTATGAGTGCAGCAGAATTCCGTGTTGTCAAAGGCACACTTCCGGCAGAAAAGAAAGAAGAAGTGTTCAGACTTTCCGGAACAGACAGATATGCAACAGGATTTGCAGTAGCAGATGAATTAAAAGAAGTTCTCGGCGTAGACAAATTCGAAACAGTGATCATCGCAACAGGCACAGCTTCCGCAGATGCTCTTTCAGGAAGCTATCTGGCAGCAGTGAAGAATGCACCGATCCTTTTAACAAACG
>CAZWLV010000019.1:0-1278 GCA_964634715.1 uncultured Lachnoclostridium sp.
GAAGGACTAGCAGAAGGAAGAGCAGAAGGTGCTTGGCTGAAATTAAAAGAACAGGTGAAAAAGAAGCTTGATAAAGGCAAAACAGTGGAAGAAATTGCAGATGCCTTGGAAGAAGAGGTTGTAACGATCAGGAAAATTACGGAGGAATTAGAACATATCTAATATCGAAATTGTTTTTTTGCTCGAAATCTGTAATCTGGAAGAGTCTAAAAACAGGTACAATTTATGAATTTTTAATATTTTATTTATTGCTTTTCCTATTTATCGGTATTATCATGGAAATACTTTTTGAATGGAGGAGCATATTATGTACAAAAAGAAACTGGCAGCATTGATGGCTGCAGTCATGGTAATGTCATCCATGTCAGTACCAGACGTAAATGCCTCATCTTTTTTAGATGAAGGCGAAAAGATTACATATGTTTCACAGAGCACAGCTTTTGATGGAACTGATGAAGAATATGTTTTTGAAAAACTTTCTCATCCTGATCAGGGAACACAGACACCGGATGGTATCGTAGATTATATCGGTAATGGTGAGGTTGCTGTTCCGGGAGAATACGAAGATGCAGAAGGTGATCGCGGACAGAGTTATTCATGGTCAGCACTTGCTTATGGCGATTATCTTTATGTAGGTACCTGTTACGCTGCAATGGGAAATACATTATCTTTAATGCAGGGTGTATTAGGCGATAATTTTGACAGCGAAACGATGGAAGCTGCATTAAATGCGATGTTTAACGGAACATTCTATTTTGGTCATGAAGATGGTGTGGATTCCAAAGGGATTCTTGTAAAGATGAACACAAAAACAGGTGAATTAGAGCTTTTGATGGCGGATTCCCTGAATGGAATTTCTCCGCTTTTCCGTAATGGAATCGTATACAAGGATAAGCTGTATTTCTGCGGAAGCGTAAGTTCCAGAGAAGGCGGAAGTTCTTTGCCGAGCGTTTATGAAATTGATCCGGAAACAGACGAATATAAGGCAGTTTATGTAGGATTAAATAACAAACTGGACTCTTATGCTGCATATAAAGCAGGAATTTCTACCGGTATCCGTGGTATGTGCGTATATAATGATGAACTGATCATCAGTAATGTAACGATGGATCATACAACCGGTGAAAGCAGTGCACTGATCCTTGCATCTTCTGATCCTTCAGAAGGTTTCAGACTGATCGCTGATTCGGAAGATTTATTTGATTATCCGGCATATCGTTATCAGGACAGCATTTATGGCGGTTCTATCTGGGATATGATCGAATATAATGGAAGCTT
>CAZWLV010000019.1:1378-13013 GCA_964634715.1 uncultured Lachnoclostridium sp.
AGGACAGCATTTATGGCGGTTCTATCTGGGATATGATCGAATATAATGGAAGCTTGTATGTTTCTTTATGTACAGGAACACCGGAAAATGCACCGGATGATAATACCATGAGATCTTTTGCACTGGTTCGTGGTGATGAACAGGAAGACGGTTCTTTTACATGGACAGCGATTGCAGGCGATCAGGAAAATGATGGTGCAAAATATACGTTTGGTATTGATCCGGAACGTACCCGTTCAGGTGCAGCCAATCTGATCGTTTATGATAATTATTTATATATCGGAGAATATAACGATGAAGAAATCGCATTAGAACGTATCTTATTTAATAAGTCCGGTGAAGATGCAGATGGTTCTATGGGCGGTATTGACTGCAGCTTTGTGAATGCAAACTTAGAACAGTCTGTCAACCTTTATCGTATGGATACAGAAGAAAATATGGAACTGGTAGTTGGTGATGCTACAGAAATGTTCCCAGAAGGCAGTTTATCCGGAATCGGTTCCGGATGGGACAGAAATGAAAACCAGTATGTATGGAGAATGCAGGTTTATGATGGAAAACTGTATCTTGGTACATTTGATACGAGCAGCTTATTAGAGCCGATCGGACAGTTTTCGAATGGTGACATCATCGGTATGACACCGGAAGAATGGGATTCACAGTTCCAGTATATCAAAGAATTATTAGATCTTCTCATGAAGACAGAAGACGGACTCAGACCAAGAAATTCAGCAGACAATCATAAAATGGAGAATGATCTGAATGGATTTACAGATGAGTTAGAACTTGGTTCTGCTTATTTATCAGATGCAGCAGCGACAGTATCATTATCAGATACAGAAGAGATCACAGATCGCATCGCATACTATCAGGCGTTTGCTGATTATTATGAAGGATTATTGAAAAAATCCGAAGAACTTCAGAGACGATATGATCTTCCGGAAAAAATCGTAGATATGCTGAAACAGCTTCTGACGCAGGAAAATCTTAAAAAAGTTCAAAGTGTGATCGAATGTCTGAGTTATATGAAAACAGCAGTTCGTGGATTTGACCTTTATGTCAGTGATGATGGTGTTAATTTCCAGACAGTGACAGTGGACGGTTTTGGTGATCCGTATAATCACGGTCTTCGTGTGTTTGCAGAGACAGATCAGGGATTATGTATCGGTACAGCCAATCCATTTAACGGTACTCAGATCTGGATCCAGAGAAACACAGAAGAATTTCCGGGAGAGGATGATCCAATCGAAGAAAGCGGAGTTCAACGTATTGCTGGAGCAACAAGATACGAAACTTCTTATGCGATCGCTGATTTATTTAAAGAAAAAATGTATTTTGATAAATTTGACAATGTTGTGATCGCTAATGGTAAAAATTTCCCGGATGCGTTAGCAGGAAGTTATCTTGCAACGGTTAAGAATGCACCGATTTTGATGGCAAGTGAAAAAAATGCAGATTCTTTACAGGATTATATCAGAGGAAACGTACAAGAAGGTGGAACCATTTATGTGCTGGGTGGTACAGCTGCCGTTTCAGATAACGTACTCGGTAATCTGAATGAAAGTTATGAAGTGAAGAGACTGGCAGGTACTGACAGATACGAAACCAATCTTGCGATTCTGGAAGAAGCAGGTGTTTCAGACGAGGAAGAAATTCTTGTATGTACCGGTAAAGCTTTTGCAGACAGTTTATCTGCATCCGCTACGGGAAGAGCAATCCTTCTTGTAAAAGATACAGGACTTACAGAAGCACAGGAAGATTTCCTGAAAGCACATACAGGAAGTAATTTTGTGATCATCGGTGGAGAAGGTGCTGTAACTGCTGAAGTTGAAACAATGATTTCAAACTATGGTTCTGTAGAAAGAATCTATGGAGCAGATCGATATGAAACTTCTGTAAAGGTAGCGGAAGCATTCTTTGAAGGTTCAGAAAGAGCAGTTCTTGCATATGCAAAGAACTTCCCGGATGGTCTTTGCGGAGGTCCGCTGGCATCCTGCCTGAATGCACCATTACTCTTAACAGCTGATGGAAAAGAAGATGCAGCAGCAGCTTATGTAAGCAGTCAGAATATGACTTCCGGTTATGTACTGGGAGGGGAAAGTCTGATCTCAGATGAAACAGTAAATACGATCTTTGGATTATAAGCAGAAAAAAAGATTTGAATAGTTATATAGCAGATGTTATACTGACAGTTAGTCGGAGATAGCATCTGCTATTTTTTCGCGAGAAGCAGGAAAAATCGCATGTCTGCATGTAGATTTGGCGAGTATCGCGATAACTTGAGAAGTTCGGAAAGCGTGCTTCCCATAGTTAAGGAAATGAGAAAAATGATTGAAGAACAAAGGAGATTGACGTAATGGAAGAATTACTGGAAATTTTAAGAGAAATCGATGATACGGTGGATTATGAATCAGAAAAATCACTGATCGATGGAGAGATCATTGATTCTTTAGATCTGATGGAACTGATCTCAGAAATGGAAGAAGCATTTGATATTACGATTGAAATGGAAGATATCATTCCGGAAAACTTTAATTCTATAGAAGCAATGTGGGATCTGATCACACGTTTACAGGATAACTAAGATGGTTTTTACTTCATTTTCATTTATATTATTTTTAACCTGCGTTACAGCAGGTTATTTTCTATGTCCGGTAAAGTATCGCTGGGGTGTTTTGCTTGCAGCAAGTATCCTGTTTTATGGAATTGCGGATGTGAGATTTCTGCCATTTATCCTGACAACATCTGCCATCAGTTTTTTTACGGCAAGATCGATCCAGAAACTAAATGATACCTGTATAAAGAAAGCATCTGAGCTGAAGGAAAAGGCAGAGATAAAGGCTTTAAAAGAAGAGTGCAAGAAAAAATGCCGGAACAGGATGCTGACAGCGATTATTTTGATCATTGGTTATCTTGCACTGACAAAATTTGGAAATACGGTTCTTGAATGGATATTTGCAGCGAAAGGCGGGACTGCATGGAAGATCATTGTGCCGCTGGGCGTTTCTTATTATTCGTTTTCTACAGTTGGTTATGTTCTCGATATTTATTGGAAGCGTTACCGTCCGGAAGAAAACTTTTTGAAATATCTTTTGTATGTAATGTATTTTCCACACATTCTTCAGGGACCGATCGCAAGATTTGACAGACTGGGTGTGCAGTTTTCAAAAGAGCATTATTTTGATTACGAAAGAGTCTGTTTTGGAATCCAGCTGATCCTTTGGGGATTTTTTCAAAAGCTGGTGATCGCAGACAGGGTAGGGATTTTTGTATCTGCAGTTTATGATGATTATGCAAATCAATACGGCATGATCCTTTTCACAGCAACGTTATTTTACGCTGTTCAGATCTATGCAGACTTTGCAGGCTGTGTGAACATTGCCAAAGGTGTTTCACAGATTTTTGGAATTGAACTTGAAGATAATTTCCGTCAGCCGTATTTTTCAAGATCTGTAGATGAATTCTGGCGCAGATGGCATATGACATTGGGAGCATGGTTTAAAGATTATCTCTGTATGCCGGTGTCGGTTTCAAAACCTGTAAAAAATGCATCAAAAAAGATCAGGAAACGTTTTGGAAGTAAAGCCGGTAAAAATGTAACGACCATTGCAGCACTCATCGTTGTCTGGATCTGTACGGGAGTATGGCATGGAACAGGCTGGAATTATGTAGTATGGGCGATCTGGCAGGGCGGAATCATTGTATTAAGTCTTTTGCTGGAACCATTTTATAAAACAGCGAAGGAAAAGTTACATATCCGGGAAGAATCCGGAGGCTGGAAAGCTTTTCAGATCCTTCGAACCTTTCTCTTAACGGGGATCATTCCAAGAGTTATTGTCAGAGCCTCTTCCTTAGGGGCAGCGTGGACAATTTTCCGGAATTTCTTTGCAGATCTGAATTTTTCTGCATTGTATGATGGCTCGTTATTAAATTATGGTCTGACGAAAGTGAATTTTTTCATCGCCGCAGCAGCGATCGTAGTACTGATCATAGTATCTGTTTTAAAGGAAAAAGGGATCCGGATCAGGGAAAGTATTGGGAAAAAGCCGATCGTGTTGCGCTGGCTGATCTATGTCGCTGCTTTTTACAGCGTGGTGATCTTCGGGATCTATGGTCCGGGGTATGATGCCAGTGCGTTTGTATATATGGGATTTTAAAAGGAGAATATCAAAATGAATTCGATGGTAGAAATTCTGTTTAAAAATGCAGAAAAATATCCGGATCGATGGTGTATTGTAGATGGAAAAGGTGCATATTCTTATGCTGAAATCTGTGCAGCGGCAAAACGTGCAGCGTTTGCATTAAAATGTGCCGGTGTCGGGAAAAAGGATCGTGTATTGGCAGAATGTACACAAAATGCAGATTATTTGATCTGCGATTTTGCCTGTAATCTGTTAGGAGCCTATTTTGTGCCTGTAGAGCATAAGGCATCAGCAGCAAATGTGCAGAACATTTACGAAGAAACAGAAGCAGCATTGCTGATCTGTGAGGAGACATATGAATTTCCGGCAAAAACTATTTCTTATGAGGAGATAGTTAAAAAAGATGGAAGGGAATTAGAAGATGATCAGTTCCCAACGAGCGAAGATACGGCAGAAATTTTATATACGACCGGAACGACAGGAAAATCAAAAGGAATTGAGATTACCCATGGCAACAATATCGCCATTGCGGAAAATATCAGTTATGGCACAGAAATGCGGGAAGGAAATGTGGAATTGATCCCGCTTCCGTTGAGCCATTCCCATGGACTCCGCTGTGCTTATGCAAATTTCTTTCGTGCAGGAACAGTTGTGATCACCGATGGTGTGACCAGAGTGCTGGATATTTATAAATTGATCAAACAGTATCAGGTAACGGCGGTAGATCTTTCACCGACAGCGGCATCGGTACTTTTAAAACTGACAAGAGGTCGTTTTGCAGAGTTTAACGGACAGTTTGATTATATACAGATTGGTACGGCAGCACTTCCGGAAGAATTAAAAGCAGAGCTTTGCAGACAGTTTCCGGATGTACGTTTGTATAATTTTTATGGTTCTACAGAGTCGGGAAGAAGCTGTGCATTGAATTTTAACAGTGAAGATGACAGAAAATATTGTATCGGTTTCCCGACACACAATGCCGTTTTTATGATCACGGATGAAGATCGGAATGAAATACAATCTGATGCTGAGCATACGGGGCTGATCGCATGTGCCGGCGGCATGAATATGAAAGGTTACTGGAAACAGCCGGAATTGACAGCTCAGATCATGAAAAACGGATATGTATATACAAATGATGAAGGTTATATTGATGAACGCGGATTTGTATACGTTCTGGGAAGAAAAGATGACATCATTAATTATAAAGGGATCAAGATCGCACCGGAAGAGATTGAAGAAGTGGTAATGCAGTATAAGGGAGTAAAAGATTGTGCCTGTGTTCCAGTAAAGGATGCGGCAGCCGGACAGGCACCGAAAGTATTTTTAGTGTTCCAGAATGCAGACCGTTTTGACAAGGGATCTTTTATGCGGTTTTTAGAAGAACATATCGATGGAAATAAAGTACCAAAATATGTAGAACTGATCGAAGAAATTCCGCGTGCTTCGAACGGAAAGATCCAAAGAAAAAAACTGATGAGGTAAGAGAAACGATGGAAAATAGAAAACAGCATGCAGGGAGAATGATAAAAGTAATCCTTTTTTTGACGATTCTTTTTCTGTTTTTTCTGTTTTTTACCTATCTGTTCCGCAATACGGATTATAATGCCAGACAAAATGTGCTGGATTTTTATGCGGAAGATACGGAATTGGATGCAGTTTTTATCGGTGCCAGCAACGTTTACCGTTATTGGGATCCTATGGGTGCATGGGAAAAAGAAGGAATTGCAACGAGAAATTATGCGGTATCTTCCATGGATGCGGCAACGTATTTATCGGCTGTGAAGGATATCATGAAACATCAGGATCCTAAACTGATCGTCGTCGAAGCCCGCAGGTTTCGAAATGTAGGAGATACCGATACCGTTACGCTGGGTGCCAGAAATATGCTGGATTCTCTGGATTATGATTTTTCCAGGCTGCAGGCAGTACATTATTATTGCAGACAGATGGAGATTCCTTGGAAAGAAGCATTGTCACTGTATATTGATCTGATCCAGTATCATGACAATTATGATGCACTGACGAGCAAACTAAACTGGCAGCTGGCAGATAACAGAAGTACGAATAATAAGATCGAACGGCAGACTTATAAAGGTTATGCCATTTCAGCTGAACATATAGCATATGAAGATCCTTCCGAAAATCTGACAGAGGAAATTTCTTATGAAACAGGAAATGGTCTGAGACTTTACACGGAACTATTGGAATATTGTCAGGAAAAGGAAATTCCGCTGCTGATCGTCAGTATGCCGATGGTCATTACGGAAGAAGAATCGAAGACTTTGAATGCTTTGGCAGAAACTGCAAAAGAATACGGTGTTCCTTTTCTGGATATGAATGGTCTGTATGAGGAGATCGGTCTTGATTTTTCAGAGGATTTTTATGATCCTCATCATGTGAATGTACTGGGAGCAGATAAAGTAACAGCGTATCTGGCTGGCTATCTTAAGGAACAATATCAACTGACCGATCATAGAAATGATCCGCTTTATGCTTCGTGGGATTCGCTTTTTGAAGAATATACCCTGCAGGCAGAAAAGGCTCGGACAGAAGTTAGAGAAAAATTAGAGAAAGAATGATAAATAATGGATAGAGTAAAAAAAACGCATAAAACAGCCATATTGCTTATGGGACCGATGCTTTTTGGGGCATGTTATTTTTTTCTGCCTTCAGAAATCTTTACAACGGCTTCTGCAAGAGCAGCCATTGGTACTGTGGCATGGATGGCATGGTGGTGGATCACAGGACCGATTGATTATGCAGTGACGGCATTTCTTCCAATCGCTTTAAATGCTTTGTTTCAGATTACAGATATGTCCTCTGTGATCGCAAACTATGCTTCGGAGACGATCCTGCTTCTTTTGGGAGCATCGATCCTGACCGCTTCGTGGCAGGAAACAGGTCTGGACAAAAGGATCGCAGCAAAGTTTTTGTCCATGGTAGGCAGTAATCTGAGATTTCAGCTGATCTTCTGGTTCTTATTATGTGCAGCATTATCAGCAATCCTTCCAAATGCAGTGGTCTGTGCCACGGTGACACCGATCGCTGTTTCTATGCTGAATTTTGTAGGAGAAAAAGACATTGCCAAGAGCCGGACAGGTTCTTTACTGCTTTTGACGATCGCTTATGCCACCGGTGTGGGCGGATTGGCTTCACCGCTGGGCGGAGCGATGAATCTGGTGACCATTGATTATTTAGAACAGCTGACAGGACAGGAATATATGTATCTTTCGTGGGTGATCCGTTTCCTGCCGATCATGGTCGTTTTGATCGTGAGTAATCTTTTTATGCTTTTGATAGGATGTAAAAAAGAAGAGACACTTGGCGGTTCTAAAGAGTATTTTATAGAACAGTATCGTTCAATGCCGAAAATGTCCAAAGAAGAAAAGGCTTCTTTACTCCTTTTTGTGACCGCTACGGTATTATCCTTTGCAAGACAGTCTTATCAGAATCTTTTTCCGGGATTAAAACCTGCTTATGTATTTATCATCTGTGCAATCCTGTCATTTTTGATCACGGATCAGGAAGGCGGAAGGCTGATGAGATGGAAGAGTGCACAGGAAAAGGTTGTATGGGAACTGATGTATGTGTTTGCAGGCGGTCTGGCCGTGGGAACACTGGTAAGCAACAGCGGTGCAGCGGAAAATATCGGTGCTTTGGTAGCTGGTTCGAACCTGACAGGCGGTTTTACTACGATCCTTGTGATCGTAACGCTGACCGTTCTTTTGTCTGATGTGACCAGTAATACGGCAACAGCAGCGGTAGCAATCCCGATCGTCATCGGGATCATTCAGGGAATCGGGAAAAATCCGATCCCGTATGTTTATATCGCATCGATCGGAGTGAACTTGTCTTATATGCTGCCAACTTCTATCAGGGCAGTACCGGTTGGATATGGTCTGGAACCAAAATATATGCTGAAAAAAGGTGTGCCGATCACCATAGTAGTTATTTTGCTGATGAGTGTGACCGGATGGCTTTTGATGAATTACTGGCCGGCATTCAGTACGATCTAAATATCTGGATGATATTTTGTGAAGATGCAGCTGGTATCCAGCGAGTGTCTGTATTATAACTTTAATGGTTACTGTACACACAGCAGACTAGTGAACAGTAAACTTTAATGCAATAATTGCCAAAATCTTAACAATGTTTTTTGTTGCTAAATACAGACAGATGGGTTATAATAAGTTCAACCTGAAATGCGGTAAATGCTTCTACAATTTTGAACCTACATTTACGTTTATGGGATTCCTATATCGCAGGTTGGATGTCAGGCCTCCGTTTGCAGTGGAAGGCAGAAGATCTGTTGCGGTTGCCCACCTAGCATTCGCTAGGCGTCAAAAGTAGGAGTTGCATTTTGGGTTTTATACGAAAGACAAAGGGAGATGTTGATACATCTCCCATTTTTAATGTATGCGTGCAGTAAAAAACGATGCAAAGGAGCCGGAATATGCAGTTGAAAAGGTTATCGGTAAGACAGAAAAAATATCTGCTGGCTTTCGGAATACTGATCATCTTATTTTTGATGTTCACCGGAAGGTTATTAAAGAACAACGAACCGTCACCGGAAAAAGTGCCTGTTGCAAATGAAGAACTTTTGATTCTGGGGACTGCCGATCAGGTAGAAGGCTTAGAAAAAAATGAGATTTATACCGACAAAGGAGTTTTTTATACTGCGGAAGAAACCGACTGGACACCTTATCTGTATCAAAGTGTACAGGCAGTGACAGAAGGGCAAAAAATCTTACATATCAGTAATCTGCTGCAAAGGGAAGTAAAACTGGAAAATTGTCTTTTGACGGAAAATACGGAGCATACGATCACGATATTTTCCCAAGGATTTATGATCGATCTTCCGTGCAAAGATCTGACAACACAGTTTTCTGATGAAATTGCAGATATTTATGTTACGAATGGATGTGTGACAAAAATTTCTGCGAAAAAAGAACAGATTTCAGGAAAAATCCTTGCCATTAAAAGTGATGGGATCGAATTAAAGGATTACGGGGTAGTTCCTGTGTCTGAAAAATTTCGATTTTATGAAACTTATGGAGCTTATGAAGAAAAGACGGCATATGGACTGGTAGTCGGTTATGAACAGGCAAAGCTGATCGTTGCAGAAGGAAAAATCTGTGCTGCGGTCATGGAGCAGCCGATGACTTTGGAAAAGATCAGAGTTCTTTTGAAAACGACGGATTTTGCAGGGATCCTTCACAGTAGTGTACGTCTGAAAGCGAAAGGAACTTATAAAGTATTATCAGGAGATCAGCAGACGGTATTAAATGATGGAGAAACACTGACTCTGGACAGTTCCAGTGAATTTTTAGCTTCTGGAAGAGTGATCTTAGAGCCGCAAAGTGAAGATGCCGGACTGGAAATAGAAACTTTGGAACGAAGTTACGGAACGCCGGTTTATGCAGGAACGATGGAGATTGCTAAAGAATCCGGAGGACTTTTGCTGATCAATGAACTTGATCTGGAAACTTATCTTTATAGTGTCGTGCCAAGTGAAATGCCGGCAAGTTATGAAATGGAAGCACTGAAAGCACAGGCAGTCTGTGCAAGGAGCTACGCATACCGACAGATTTTAGAGAATGGTTATGCAGCTTATGGTGCACATGTAGATGACAGCGTTTCTTATCAGGTATACAATAATCTGCCGACAGATGAAAAAGTGATGCAGGCTGTCAATGAAACCAGAGGTGAGGTACTGCGTTTTGGAGAAGAAGTCGCAGTGACGTATTATTTTTCTACTTCCTGTGGTTATACAACGGATGAGACGATCTGGAAAAACGGACAGAAGAAAAATACGTATCTTTCTGGCAAACTTTTGAATGATTCCATGGAGCAGCTGGATCTGACAAAGGAAGCAGATTTTCGGGATTTTATCCTGAACGAGCCTTATGAAACGTATGATTCCGGAGAAAGCTGGTATCGATGGGATCTGACAGTGCCTCTGGAACAGATTACGAAAAATGTAAATGCGATACAGAAGGTTGGAACGGTGACAGATCTGGAAGTGACGGAGCGAAATGAAGGAGGAGTCGTACAGAAAGTGCTTGTCAGTGGGAATAAGGGAACGCTGGAGCTTGAGTATGAACATGCGATCCGGAATGCACTCAACGGTCAGGGACAAAAGATCACCAGAACTTATGGGAAAGATGCAGAAGGCGGAGCCATGCTTCCGAGCGGATTTTTTGTGATCGATCAGGTAAAGGAAGACGGTGTATTAAAAGGATTCCGGTTTCGTGGCGGCGGTTTTGGACATGGAGCCGGTATGAGTCAGAATGGAGCAAATCATATGGCACAAAAAGGTAAAAATTACGAAGAAATTTTAAATCTTTTTTATACCGGTACGGAATTGTCAAAAATTTAAGTACTTGTCATTGGAAAAAAGATATGATACCATGAACAAATCTTTTGGAGGGAAGAAATGAAGAGAATTGTTCGAAAAATACAAGAAGTGTTAGCCATATTTCAGGAACACCGACTGAATGCATCGGCAGCACATGCAGCATATTTTATCATGCTGTCGTTTATTCCGTGTATCATATTATTTTTTTCAATCCTGCAGTTTACCAGCATCCGGAAAGCGGATGTACTGATCTTTATACAAAATACGGTTCCAAGAGAAATGGTTGCATTTGTGACAGGGATCATTGGAGAAGCTTATCAAAAAACGGCGACGACCGTTTCCATATCAGCATTGACTGCGTTATGGTCAGCAGGAAGAGGGATGATGGCTTTGACACAAGGTCTGCAGTGGATCGCGGGGATCAAAGAAACACGTAATTATTTTGCAGTCCGTTTCCGGGCAGCTTTATATACGCTGGTCTTAATGCTTTCGATCATTGCCTTTTTACTGTTAGGCGTATTCGGGAATACATTGATGGAACTGATCACCGTGAAATTTCCGTTTACGGTTTATGTAGTTACGATGATCATGGACGTTAAGAACCTGTTTTTGTTTCTTTTTGCAGTTGTTATTTTTACATTGATCTACCGATTTATGCCGGGAAATCAGATGAAGATCATTCATCATATGCCGGGAGCTTTTTTATGTGCAGTTGGCTGGCTCTTGTTCTCTTTGGCATTTTCTATTTATGTAGATGAATTTTCAGGATTTTCCAATATGTATGGAAGTCTGACAACGATCATCCTGATGATGCTGTGGCTGTATTTTGGCATGTACATTACTTTGATCGGTGCGGAATTTAACCAGCTTTTGGAGAAAAGACGGGAAAAAACTTGACAGATTTTTTTTGTGTTGTTACAATAGCAGACATGTGGAAGGCTGTTTTGAAAGAAGACGGCAGATTTGCCGGATGAATAGAGAAACAGTTTGAAAATGCGAAGATCGTGCATAGTAGCAATCCTGATACCAGAATTGTATATACAAGCATCAGAGAGGATGGGTCATCGGCTGGAAGCCTGTCTTGGTCAATGAGGAAATGTGAAATTCACACGGGAGCAGCTTTTCTGAACAT